>JBCBZX010000025.1:0-17486 GCA_039815105.1 Pseudomonadota bacterium | reverse complement strand
TACCAGGATGCTGATGCCATCCTCGCCAAAGCTAGCCGTAAAGCGCTGGTGGAAGAATTGGCCAAAGCGCTTGCGTCACACCAAGTGCGCAAGTTCAAGCTGGCATATCGCGACGGCCTGACCGTGCTCGACGGCGCCGTGCCAACACCGGCAGACACCGACAGCGACAAGATGTTTGCGCTGCTGAACTCATACACGGTGCTGGCCATGGCTCAGCGTATCGCAGCGGACCGCCTAAAGACTGAAAGCCGCACGCCGGAGGCCCAGGCCGCAGCACGCAAGCTGCTGCTGACCGAGGACTTTGCGCTGATGATGGCCCTAACGAAATATGCCCGTGAGGCGCTGGCGACCTACACCGATGGTGAACTAGCGACGTTGATCGCAAACAAACGTCTGGGCGACTACAAAGAAGCTCTGAGCCTGCGCAACGTGCTGTCAGTTCATGCTGGTGGAACCTATGGCTGGATCATTCTGCAAGACCGACTGAACCGAGAGCGCATGGGCGTTGTGCCAAGCTTTGAGGAGCTGTTCGCTGCCAAATCCACGCCCGATCTGGTGCAGAAAGCATCCTGATGGTTGCCGATTTGCACACAGAACTCCGCTCGCTGATCCGGCAGACCGCGGTGCGACTCGAACATGTTGGCGAGCTGGTGGAGAGCACCAAATGGGGCCAGCCCAGCTTTGCGCCGGCCAAGCCCCGCATCGGCAGTTCGGTAAGGCTGCAAACTAACGATGATGGAACGTCTAGCCTCATGTTCATTTGCAACACCGGTTTGGTAGACCAGTTTCGCGCCATGTATGGCGACGCGCTGACCTTCATCGGCAACCGCGAAATCAAGGTCGAAAAGCTGACCGACAGCAATCGACCAGTTCTTATGGGCTGCGTCTCAATGGCGCTGACCTACCATTTGTCCAAACGGGCGGCTAAAACATGACCATGCAATTTCCATTCATTCCTGACGACGCGCCGTTCAACGAGGACCAGCGCGCATGGCTAACCGGCTTTATGGCTGGAATGTCCACGCGCTTGGTGGCAACTGGCACCAATGCGGACGCAGCGGCTGGCCTGCTGAGCCTTGACATTTTGGTGGGCACGCAAACCGGCAACGCCCAAGAGGTTGCCGATGATGTTGTTGCCGCAGCCACCGAAGCGGGCCTCAACGGAACGCTGCATGAACTGGACGATGTGGACTTGAGCGCGTTGGCCCAAATGGAGCGTGTGCTTATCGTTACCTCCACCTATGGCGAAGGCGAAATGCCCGACAATGCGGAGCTTTTCTGGGAAGCGCTCAAAGCCGACACGGCTCCGCGCATGGAAAAGGTGAACTTCGCCGTGTTGGGCTTGGGAGACACATCATATGACGGCTTTTGCTCGGCCGCGAAAGACATTGACTCACGCTTGAACCAACTCGGCGCAAACCGCGTGATGGACGGCGTTTGGCTGGATGTGGACTATGAAGACGCCGCCGAAGAATGGGTGGCTGAAAGCCTCTCGACCATCAAACCGTTCGGCGACCAAACGGTTGCCGAAGCGGTGGTGCCCGTTGCTGCGCCCAAGCGCGAGAAGAGCAAGTGGAACCGCAAGACACCTTACCCCGCCAATGTGGCAGCCAACCGGCTTTTATCTGGCGAAGGCTCCGCCAAGGAAATCCGCCATTTCGAGTTTGATCTTGGCGACAGTGGCATCAATTATGCCGCCGGAGACGCGCTGGCCGTAATGCCGGTGAACAATCCGCAATTAGTGGATGATATACTCGACCGACTTGGCGTAGATGCGGGCGCCAATGTGGGCGGCGAGGCAATCCACACCCTGCTGACCAACCAATATGAGATCCTTACGCCATCCAAGGACTTTATCTGGCGCGTGGCAGAAATGGCCGGTGACGATCACCTGAGCCACATCCGGGAAAATGACGACAAGGAAGCGCTCGACGATTTTCTTTGGAACCGGGACACGCTCGACGTCATGCTGCAATATGACAAGGTAAATCTGTCGGCTGAGGAGTTCGTGTCCCTGCTTCGCCCGCTCCAACACCGGGCTTACTCAATTTCATCCAGCCCAAAAGAGCATCCCGATCAAATTCATCTAACCATCGGCACAGTGCGCTGGAAAGCCTATGACCGGCACCATGGCGGCGTGGCTTCCACCTTCCTCGCAGACCGTGTGGGCGAAGGCGGAAAGTCTGGTGTATTCCTGAGCGAAAACAAAGCGTTCCGGCCACCAGCTGATACGGATGCACCGATGATCATGGTGGGCCCCGGCACGGGCATCGCCCCCTTCCGCGCTTTCCTTCAGGACCGGCGGGCGGATGGTGCACAGGGCAAGAACTGGCTTTTCTTTGGCGACCAGACCAGCGCAAACGACTTCATCTACGCTGATGAGCTGGCGCATATGCAAGATCAAGGCGTGCTCCACCGGCTCGACCTCGCCTTCTCCCGCGACCAAAAAGAGAAAGTCTACGTCCAACACAAAATGGCGGAAAGTGGCAAAGACCTCTTCGCTTGGTTGGAGGAAGGCGGCTACTTCTATGTGTGCGGTGACGCCGTACGCATGGCCAAGGATGTGGATGAAGCGCTGCATGAAATCATTGCCGAGCATGGCGCTCTCAGCAACGATGGCGCGCGGGATTATGTGGCCAATCTAAAGCGCGAAAAGCGGTATTTGAGGGACGTCTATTAGACTCAATAGATAGTTCGAACACAAACAGGCCCGGCGCATATGCGCCGGGCCTTTTCTTTGAACTAGTCTGGAGGTCACTAGTTTGTCACGATGATGCGCCCGCCATAGCGCTTGACCATCGAATAAAGACGAGCCGCATTTTTGGTATGCAGCCGCACACACCCATGGGATGCGGGACGACCCAGCTTAGACACCGCATTTGTGCCGTGTATGGCATAGCCACCGCGAAAGAAGATCGAGTATGGCATTGGCGAGCCATGGTACTTCTTGGAGTAATAACGCTTGTACATTCGCGTTGGACGGTAGCTTCCGCGCGGCGTGTAATAGCCCTTGCGACCGGTGGACACCTTCCAAACATGCTTCAGCCTGCCATTGTGATAGACACGCATCTTTTGCTCAGACACATCGATTTTCGCCGTCACGCGCCCAGCCTCCGCAGGAGCACTCCAGACAATCGCAATGGCGGCAATAAGTGTGACAAACAGCTTCATAGCTCCCCCCAGAACTACACTAACTTTCCGTTAGGTTAGATTTAGAAGCAGTTCTGCACAAGAGTTTCGTGCGAAAAAGTTCCATCTCACTTTCACACTGGCAATCCCACCACCAATGCCAGAACAACCACAAACAAGATCAGGCAGTTAGAACACAGCGCCAGCAACGACAAAGCCCTTGAAATATCTGATATATTTGCGATTGCTCTTCCACCTGAATTCAGATGAGCGGCAGCGACCACTCCCTCGCCCCTATAAAGTCGGGGCCCACCCAATTGCAGATTAAGTGCTGTGGCAAACGCAGCTTCCGGCCACCCGGCATTGGGGGAACGGTGTGTGCCTGCATCTCTCAGCGCCACGCCGAGCACAGACCCAACCGATATCCGGCTGAAACTCCAGCTGGCGCAGGCAATAAGAATGGCAGACAAGCGTGCAGGCGCCCAATTGGCAAAATCATCCAACCGCGCTGCCATACGCCCGAAATGCAAGTGCCGCTCGGCCCTATGGCCAATCATCGAGTCGGCGGTGTTGAGGAATTTATAGGCTAGCACCCCCGGCAAACCGCCAATGGCGTACCAAAATACTGGCGCCACTACGCCGTCTGAAAAGTTTTCAGCAAGGCTCTCAATTGCTGCGCGGGCGATACCGTTCTCATCAAGGACGCTGGTATCGCGGCCCACAATCATCGACAGGGCTTGGCGGGCCGCTGAAAGACCGCCCGTGCGATAACCATCGGCCACGCGCCAGACGTGAAGCGCAAGGCTGTTATGGGCGATGAACACAGCAACAATGACAATCTCAGTAAGGTAGCCGGCCCAACCCATGCCCGCCAGGACAGTGCCCAACAGGTGACCCAAAATCACCACCAGGAACAAAGCAACGAAAATGAAGGCGGCGCCACGCCTGCGCAGAGCCAGCGGCAACACACCTCCCCCGTTGAGACGCTTGTCGGCTAGGTCAATCACCTTGCCAAACCACACCACAGGGTGCGGCAAGCGACGCCACAACCAGTCCGGATCGCCGATCCAGCGGTCAAGCAAGATCGCAGCAGCCAAGGTCCAGAGATGCTCCATCACGCCATTGCCACTTCCACGGCGCCCATGAACGCCTGCAGCACCCCATCGCTACCGGGCAAACCGATGCGCAGCGTATCGGGCGCTTGGTCAAAGCCGCGAACCAAAACATGTTGCTCAAGCAAGGAGCCCTCAATTGCCTTGGCCTGAGCATGCTTCACGGTGACGAACAGGTCTGTGCGCCCGACCAACTCGAACCCAAGTTCAACAAGCCCATCGGCCAGGTGCGCTGACAGCCGCTCCAGCTGCTCGGACATGCCCCTCCGCCAAGTCTCATCGCACAGGGCCTGTGTTGCGATCTCAATGGCGGGTCCGGGCACTGCCCATGGCCCAAGGTGCGCCGCCAGTTTGTCTGCCAGATCTGGCGTGCAGATAGCAAAACCAAGCCGCACGCCGGCAAGGCCGTAAAATTTCCCAAACGACCGCAACACGAGTGCGCCGGTGGGCAAGCTCGGAACGATTGAGCGGGCAGGCTTGCTGTCACAAAAGGCCTCATCAATGACAAGTAGGCCGCCACGGCGCTCAAGCTCAACAGCTGCCTCCACCAGCCTGCCCAAGTCCGCCCATGCGCTTGACGGATTGTGCGGGTGAATGACCGTCGCGTAGCGTACCGCGCCATCCGAAAAGACAGCCGACACGGGGTCGTGGGCCTCTGCCAACTCGTGGCCGGACAATCGCCAGCAGCGGCCATGCTCTTGATAGCCCACAGGGTCCACAACGGCCCTGCCCAAGGGCAGCAAACTTGGTAGCAGCTGAATAAGAGCCTGGGTCCCCGGCGCAGCTGCCACAGCCGAGTGCTGCGGAGCGCCATACGCAAGCCGGGCACTGTCCAGCAATGCGGCAAGCTGATGGTCCTCCGGCAAGCGCGTGTAAGCGCCTTCGGTCACCGGAGAAAAAGGGTATGGGAATGGCGATATGCCGGTGGACAAGTCCAACCAATCTGAACGGTTTCCGCCAAAGCGCTCCATCGCGACCTGCAATCCGCCACCATGGCGCAGTCGTTCACCATCAACCATTCGCAGCCTCGCAGATGAGGTGCAAATACGACCCGGTCACCAGCCCGGCTGTGGCACCCAACGCACCAATCTCCCGGCCAGTTGCGTCGGAGACACCGGTGACAAATGCCTGGCCCGACGCAGCACTCAATTGCTGCGAATAGTGGAACTCATGGCCGCGAAAAGTTAGTCCCGGCCAAACGGGTGAGTGAGCAGCTACCATACCTTGCCGATACCCAAGGTGCAGTTTACGCGCTTCAAAACTGGTCTCCACCGGCAACAGGCCGCTCATGGCATGGCGCTCACCATGGGCATCCACCAACCCCTGGCCCAGCACCATATAGCCTCCACACTCGCCATATATCGGCGTGTGCTGAGCTATTTTTCGTAGTGCGACATGAAAGGTCTTGCTGGCAGACAGACGGCTAGCGTGCAACTCTGGATACCCCCCCGGCAGCAAAACAACATCGCAACCTTGCGGCGGCGGCTCATCTGCCAGTGGCGAAAAGAAGTGAAGGCTCGCACCGGCGGCCTGCCAAGTCTGTGCAAAATGGGGATAGAAAAAAGCAAACGCTTCATCCCTGGCAATCGCGATGCGCTGGCCAGGCGGCGGCAAAGGGGTCATCGGGGTGGCAGGTTGTCGGACCTCAGCCTCGAGGTTTGCATCAGCGATCATCTCAGCCAGCGCTTCAAAGTTCAGCGTTTTCGCCAATTGGTCTGCCGCGTAGTCGAGGAACCCATCAAGGTTCGTCGCCTCTTGAGCTTGCACCAACCCCAAATGTCGGGAGGGCAGCGTCAATTTTTCATCTCGCCGCATGGCTGCGACGACCGGCAGAGCCAATGTCGCCAGCGCATCGCGCAACATGGCCTCGTGCCTGTCGCTGCCAACCCGGTTGAGAATGATGCCAGTTACCTCAACGCCAGGCCTGTGGGTTGCAAAACCGTGTGCTATGGCCGCCACAGAATGGCCCATGGACGCGCAGTCGACCACCAGCAGAACCGGCACTCCGTGCGCACAGGCGAAGTCGGCAGCCGATCCGCTGCCATCTGCTGCGCCATCAAAGAGACCCATCATCGCCTCGGCCACACACAGCCCGGACGGCAGGAGTGCCGTTTGAAGGCTCGGCGGCATGGCCCATGGATCGATATTCACGCTCGGCTTGCCGCAGGCCACGCTGTGAAAAGCAGGGTCGATATAGTCCGGCCCCAGCTTCACCGGTGACACTTGAACACCCATGCGTGCCAGCAGCCGCAGCAGTGCGAGTGTGATCAACGTCTTGCCGCTACCCGATGAAGGGGCGGCAATGATGACCCGTCCGTCAAGATTTTGCGATTGGCTCAAATGCACCCCCAGACCGCCCTATATCGCGGCCGCTCCACCGCGTATAACGTGCCCATGGGGCCGATGGAAACAAGCGAAAACAACGATCGCAAGCCAAACGATACCAAAGCGTTGCGCCGTGGTTGGACAACGGGTGCCTGCGCCACGGCAGCCACCAAAGCGGCGCTGACTGCTTGGCTCACCGGCCGCTTTCCAGATCCCGTTGAGATCATCCTGCCAAAGGGCGAAAAACCAACTTTCCCCCTCGCCCGCGAAAAACTGTCTCCACACGGCGCATCGGCGGGCATCATCAAGGATGCCGGCGATGATCCGGATGTGACCCATGGCGCGTTGGTGCAGGTGGAGGTTCGGCCAAGCCCGGCAGGCTCCGGCATTTGTTTTGCTGCGGGTCCTGGCGTTGGCACGGTGACCAAACCCGGCCTTCCCGTAGCGGTGGGCGAACCGGCCATCAATCCGGTTCCGCGCAGTCTTATGACAGGCGTGGTGGAGGCGCTGTGTCTGGAGCATGAAGTGCCACCTGACTTTGAGCTGGAGGTCAGCATTGAGAATGGTGAGGCCCTGGCACTCAAAACATGGAATGGGCGTCTGGGTATCGTGGGTGGTCTGAGCGTACTTGGCACAACCGGCGTTGTGCAGCCCTTCTCCTGTGCGGCCTGGATCCACTCCATCCACCGCGGGGTAGATGTCGCCCGCGCCGCTGGCCTGCCACATATTCTAGCAGCAACCGGATCAACGTCAGAGACGGCTGCATTGGAGATTTATGACCTACCGGAACATGCGACCATCGACATGGGCGACTTTGCCGGTGGCTTACTGAAATATCTGCGCGCTCACCCTGTCGAGCGGCTAACCATTGCCGGCGGTTTCGCGAAGCTGACAAAGCTCGCCCAAGGCGCAATGGACTTGCACTCAGGCCGGAGCCAGGTTGATTTCGAATTTCTGGCCAAGCGCTCGTCGTTCAACGGCACCAAACTCAAGCCCGATGTGCTCGGAGCCAACACCGCGATGGAGGTGCTGCAATTGGCGCAGAGCAATGGAGTGGGCAGCGCTCTGGCGCGCGAGATTGCAGATTTAGCTCTTCTGAACGCCACCGCGATTGCTTCCGGACGCGGCGAAACACCCGGCACGCAAATCGAGATCATCCTGACCGACCGTGCCGGTAAAGTGCTGGCTCAAACGGGCTTTGCAAATTGATAGGCATGGTAGATTGACCGAAACAATTCTGATCCTCGGCGGCACCAAAGAAGCGGCAGAGCTTGCCGCCAAAATGGCAACAGCCAAACCCAGTGCCCGGATCATTAGTTCTCTGGCCGGGCGCACGCGCGAGCCAAAGCCGCTCGTCGGCGAAATGCGTATTGGCGGCTTTGGCGGGCCCGAAGGCCTAGCAAACTGGCTGCGAAGTGAAAATGTGGATCAAGTCATCGATGCCACCCACCCGTTTGCCACGCAGATCAGCAGCAACGCAAAGCAGGCGTGCATGGCAACCGGCACACCGTTGCAAGTCAGGACACGCCGACCTTGGGTGGAGCGACAAGGGGATCGCTGGCAGCATGTGGGCGACATTGGCGAAGCGGTTGAAGCCTTACCCCCAAATGGCCGCATATTGCTGGCTCTGGGGTCCCAGCACATCAAGCCGTTCGCCGTGCGGAAAGATGTCTGGTTTCTGGTGCGCATGATAGATGCGCCAAAGACACCATTGAGCCTACACAACCACCATTTGTTATTGGAACGCCCCTCCCCGGATTGGCGGGACGAAAGGGCGATGCTGGTGAAGCACGGCATAACCATGATCATCTGCCGCAATTCCGGCGGCGCCGGCGCTTACGCCAAGGTGGAGGCAGCCCGCAATTTAGACCTGCCAATAATCATGATCGGACGCGCTGACGGCTAGTTTGGGGCAGCCTTCTTGCCGACATTGCGCAGCACATGGGAAAACTCAGCATTGTAAAGATCGCTATCGCGGAACGTCACATCCCCGAAAACGCGCCCAACCATAATCAGTGCAGTCCGCGTGATCTTGTGTTTGCGCACTTCGGCCTTCATCTCGGCCAGGGTGGTCCGGATATACAGTTCATCAGGCCATGTCGCTCGATAGGCGATCACCACGGGACAGTCCGCACCGTAATGCGGCTCAAGAGCCCGGAAAATGTAGTCCAAGTTTCGGATCGATAGATGAATGGCAAGGGTGGCACCGGATTTGCCCAACACCTCAAGTTGTTCGCCCTCAGGCATTGACGACGCCTTCATGCCCGTCCGCGTCACGATCACGGTTTGGGCAATCTCAGGAAGTGTGAGCTCCGTCTTCATCGCCGCCGCCGCCCCGGCAAACGCAGGGACGCCGGGCACGACCTGATAGTCGATATTCTTGGCATCGAGCCGCCGCATCTGCTCTGCCACAGCGCCATAGATGGCAGGATCTCCGGAATGCACGCGGGCGACGTCCTGCCCATTAGCGTGGGCGGCTTCAATGTGCTCGATAATCTGGTCAAGATGCATTGGCGCTGTGTCGAGCACATGCGCATCATCTGGTGCCGCTTCCACAATTTCCGGCGGTACAAGCGATCCGGCATAGAGGCAAACAGGGCATCTTTCGATCAATCGCAAGCCACGGACCGTTATGAGATCAGGTGCGCCGGGTCCGGCACCGATGAAGTAAACCGTCACGCTCCGTGCTCCTTTAACTCAGTGCCTTTCTTGCGGGCATATCCGCGCGGTGTGTACACCCAAGTGCGCCCGTCGCCGGTGGCAACAGTTCTGCTTTCCGACGAACCGACCACGACGGTGGTCAGCATATCCACGTCATCAACTTGCAGATCGTGCAATGGGACGATGCGAACCACCTCTTCAGGTCGACCAAGGCTGGTCGCCAGAATAACGGGGGTGTCGTCAGGGCGGTGCTCCAGCAACACTTTCTTGGCATGGGCCAGCTGGGTGCGTCGGCGCTTGGACACCGGATTGTAGAATGCGATGACAAAGTCGCCTTGAGCTGCAGCCAGAATGCGCGTCTGAATCGCCTCCCAAGGCGTCAGCAAGTCTGACAGGGAAATGGTGCAAAAATCATGGCCCAAAGGCGCTCCCGCCCGGGCCGCCGCAGCCTGTAGCGCACTGATGCCGGGTGATACCGCAATCTCGGTGCGCTTGGCAGCGTCAGACACGGCATCGCTTGCAATAGCTTCAAACACCAATGTTGCCATCGCATAAATGCCGGCATCGCCGGAACAGATGAGCGCCACCGAACGCCCCTCGCCTGCCAGTTCGAGGGCATGGCGCACCCGCTTTTCCTCATCACCAAGCGGGAAATCATGGCGCATTTTCTCGCCATTCGAATTCAGGTCACCAGCAATGTCGAGATAGAGCGAATAGCCAACCCAATCGGTGGCCTCCCGCAGCATTCTGGTCACCTCTGGCGAGCGCCACTCGGGTTGCCCGGGCCCCAGACCCACCACGTAAAGACAGCCACGACCGCGCCCGATCTCATTGGGATCCACCACATCTTCGGCTTTGGCGATGGCCGCCGTCGCCTTTGCATTCTTGATTTTCGGGACGACAAGTTCGCCGCGCTCGCCCGTGGCGGCCATAACCGCAGCCTCAGCCACGCCATGGCAACCGACCTCTGCAAACACCACGTCAGAAGGGTTGGCCAGGCGAGGTGTTTGAGCTTCCAAAAGATCGACGGGCAACACCCGCATCGGCACGCCCAGATCAGCCGCTACAGCGTGAAGAGCCGGTTCGTCGGCCTTCAGATCCAAGGTTACAAGAGCGGCTAGGCTGCCCGGCGCAATGCCGCTTTGCCGCAGGGCGCGCTTGGCAATGTTGGCAGCATCTTCAACCGGGCATCCCCGCTCGCACCCCATGCCAAGCACATGTGTTTTTGGGTGGTACAGCAGTTCATTCACGGCCGCTGATCGATCCTCTGCGGTCACCGTTATAAGCCATTCGCCGTCATCGCTTTCAGGCAAATGGTCGAGCCAAGCCGCCTGCCCGTTCCGGCGAATGGACTTGCCGTCCAGCAAATACGTCACCGCGTCCTTGACGCGGTCTGGATTAGCGAGTGTGTAACCGGCGGGTGGATCATCCAGCGCCACACCAAAGGCGAGATCGCTGGCAGTGGTGATTGCCGCCGTTGCGCCCAACCCAGCTGCAATCTGGGTTGCAAGATCGTTTGCACCGTGGTGGCCGCCGAAAAGCGGAATGACAACGCTCCCATCTTCCGACACCGCAACAACCGGTGGATCGACATGCTTGCTCACCAACAGTGGCGCAACGATGCGCGCGACGGCACCCGCCGCCATGATGGCGATAACTGGTCTCCCAGCCTTGAACGCATTGCGAATGTCGTCGGCGCGGGCGGGCAATTGCACGTCTCCACCGCAGGCCGCACCTACCTCGTTGGCCAACACGGAAGCGCGCTCGGCCAATGCCAAAATCAGGGGTCGATGTGACATTAGGCGAGGCCTCCAGCGGGCGCGGCGGGCCACTGGGCCAGCCAGTCCTCAGCGCCTTTGTAAATCAGGATCATGGAAAAATACGGCGCCTGCTCCGGGGCGTCAGCAAGGGTTGCAAGCCGTTGCTCCCCCAAACTTGCACGCTCCGCATAACCGGCTTTCGAGAGCAAATTCATGTCTTCAAGCAAGGCTCGAATTCTGGGCAGATGCCGACCCACTTTCATGATCGCCACGGCATCTGCCGTTTGTATGCGAGAGCGCAACTCATCATCTGGCAATGGGCCGGGTAACACTGTCAGCACGTCATTGCGCGCTGTCAGCGGCCGGGCCAACGCACTTGAACAAGCTGCCAGCGAGTTGACGCCCGGAATGAGTTCGCACTCAAAGTCGGCGGCCAGCCGTTGATATACGTACATGAAAGAGCCGTAAAAGAACGGGTCCCCTTCACACAAAACGGCTACATCGCGGCCCGCGCTCAACTCGGCAGCTATGCGTTGGGCGCCATCATCATAGACTTCCGCAGCCGGGTAACGCTCCACCCGCATGGGCACACGCATGCAAATCTCTTTCGTGCCTTGGGTGATCGCTTGAGCCGCGATTGCACGGGCAAAACTGTCGCCTGCATCAGGCGCCGGATAGGCCACCACAGGGCACGCACCGATGACACGATGGGCTTTGAGCGTCATCAATTCAGGATCACCCGGACCAACGCCCACACCGTAAAGTTTGCCAATGGTCATGAGCCTGCCTTGGTCAAAAACAATTGGGTAACCGGCATAGACGGGCGCCAGCCGCGATAAGGGCCAACAGGCTCTGCACGGCTCACAGCAAGTCGGGTCAGCTCTCCGCCGCGGCGGGCATGCAGGTCCAGCAACAAAGCTTCGGTTTCCAACGTCACCGCATTGGCCACCAGCCGTCCATGCGGGCGCAACGCTTGCAAGCAAATCTCAAAGGTTTCGTTTGTCAGGCCGCCGCCGATAAACACGGCATGAGGCTTAGGCAGGTCCACCAAGCCGTCGGGTGCCAATGCATCTCGAATATCTAATGCCGGTGCACCAAGGCGTTTTGCGTTCCGCGCGGCGATGGCACGACGCTCGGCTTTGGGCTCAAGCCCAACCGCCCGTGCATCCCGGCCGGTCCGCATCCACTCTATGGCAACGGAGCCGCAGCCGAGCCCCACATCCCACAGATATTCACCCCGACCTGGTGCGAGCCGTGCCAGCGTGACAGCCCGAACTTCGCTCTTGGTCATTTTCCCATCGTGCTCAAAGGCGCTGTCGGGCAAGCCCGGCCCCCTTGGCAGAATTGTAGCATCAGCATTTGCTCGACACTCAATGGCCAAAGTGTGGAAGTCCGGCACCTGCTGCGACCAGCTACCCGCGCTTGCAGAAACCCGCTGCTCGTTCGGACCACCCAATGCGGCCAAGACCGTCATCTGGCTCTGACCAAAGCCATGTTCAGTCAACAAACCAGCGATGGCCGCGGGCGTGCTGGCATCCTTTGTCAGCACCAGCAGCCGGGCATCTGCGGTAAAATATGGGATTATCTGTTCCGCCGGGCGGCCATGCACTGTGAGTGTTTCACAGTCGGCCAAACTCCACCCCATGCGAGCCGCGGCAAGCTGGAAAGCCGAAAGCTGAGGATGGAACACGATCTGTGATGGATCTATGGCACGCGCAATTCTTGCACCAACCGAATACCAGAGCGGATCGCCCGTCACCAAAATGACAAATCGCTGACCCCGATGGTCGATGATCGTGTCGATCATGGCATCAAAGGGCGACGGCCATGTTAGCCGCTCGGCATTCGTGTTGCAGACCAGCTTCTGGTGCCGGTCGCCGCCCAAAATGACATCTGCCTGCCGGAGTTGATCCATGGCAGCTGGCGTGAGGCCAGCTTCACCATCTTCGCCAATACCTATAATGTGGAGCCATGGAGTGACCACTAGCCAACCCAGTCCTGAGAGTGGCCTGCGGCGGCCAGGCCGATAGCGTTGAGGGCTGCGGCAGCAATGGCACTGCCACCCATGCGCCCGTGCAAGGTGATAAACGGCACGCCGTGGCCATCGGATGCAAGAGCCGCCTTACTTTCAACGGCACCGACGAACCCCACCGGCACACCTATGATGAGAGCTGGTTTGGGCCACCCTTCGTCAAGACGGTTGAGAAGCTGAAAAAGGGCCGTCGGCGCATTACCGATGACAACCACAGAACCTTCCAGCCGATCTGCTGCCAAATCCATGGCCGCAGCACTTTTTGTAGTGTCGCCTTTGTCGTTAACCTCATCGAGATAGCACAGCACTTCGTTTTGCGATGGCAGCGCTTTGCGCAAAATACCACGCTGAACCATGGTCACGTCACATATGATCGGTGCCCCGGCTCGCAAGGCTTTAACCCCGGCGTTAAATGCGTCGGCGCTTATCTGGATGTTGGGACCTATGGCAACCTCACCGCACGCATGGACCATACGCGTTGCAACCGCCCGCCCGGCATCATCGAACCTCGAAAGATCAGCTTCGGCGGCTATCGTTGCAAACGACGCTCGATAAATGGCAGTGGGGTCAGTCTCAAAAACATGTCTGGGCGCATCATCAGAGACACCGTTGTCAGATGTCTTGTTGCTAACGCGGCGCGCGACCTCATAGGTACCGGCGCCGACAATCCAGCCTTCCTCGGCCAATACGATGTCGCGTTCCTGAAGGGACAGGTCACTCGGCGCAGCCAAAAGCGCCTCAAACTGTCCGCCAATATCCCACTTCGCAAATCCCTGTGCCAGCGTTCTAACTTGCGTCTGGTCTCGACAAATCTGACCATCCACATCCTTGATGGGGAAGAGAGAAGGGTAAATCTCTGCAATGGTGATGGCCTTGTCCAAATGGCGCTCAAAGCTCGTCTCAAAGGGCCAGACGGCAACCTGTTCCGCCAAACCGGGCTCGCGAATAAGGGCGTAAAGCCCGGGGATGCCTAGCAATGTCTGGCTGCCCACCGCGCCATTGCCATATAACTGCCAAACGCTCTTCGCCGCCCTTGTATGGCGCTCGCACAACCTTGTCTCCGGCACGCCCGTTTCGTCTTTAGGTTTGGTAGCGCCCAAGGAGTGATACCGCCCGTGCACCGGGTGCCCCCAAAACGGACCGCGCCCACCAAAGGCAAATTCATTTATGTTGTCGGCAACTTCGAACCGGTTTGAATTGTTGTCAGCGCGGTCTTGAATTTGGTTCGACAAGACAGACCACAGCTCTTTCCAGTGTGGCTTGCGGGCGATCCGTTGGGCAGCACCCTTTGGGTAACCAAAGGCGAAATCGAACCCGGCAAAAAGCCGCTTGCCATCCCGTAGCGCCTCATTGCAAAGGCGGCTGACGATGGCCATTGCCTCGCGGCGGGTGGGAGGATTGCGCTGCAACAGCTCAACCACCTTGCCATCGCGATTTTCCGCCAGACAAATCCAGATGGAATTTGCCCCCTTGGCCGGTTTGTTGGCAGCGGACCAATCAACAATGAGGTAGCGATCAAACAGTGGCACAGTTTGGAAGCCCTAACTCTTTTCCATTGAGCGCGGACCATGGGGATGGTCCGCATGCGGATATGGATGATGGGTGTGACCATGATCATGCGCGTGCCCGTGCCCGTGCCCGTGCAGGTGGCCATGATCGTGGGAATGCCCACCGGAGTGATCGTGGGAGTGCCCATGAGAATGATCGTATTCGCCATCGAGGGGGTTGGGGGCAGCGTGGCTGTGAACGGGCGTAAAGGGCAAATCATGCTCTGCGCAGAAGTCCGGATTCCGGCACGAAGCATCGCAGTCGCCCTTGCAAGGGCAGTTTTCCAGCCCTCCGCCTATGCCTTCCACATGGTGGTGGTGGCTTTCTTGTGGCAGGCCGACCTGATCTTCAAAGCCCAACACCTGGGCACGATATTTGCACATGGCGCAGTTCATGGCCGTCTGGCCCTCTATGATCTCCATGGCCCGTTCGCGGAAAGTGGCGATCACCTGATCATGATTGCCAAGATAACCGGCTTTGCAGAACTGAATATCGGGAAAGCGCTCGGCCACATCGTCTGTATATTTGTAGATGCGCTTAATCAGAACGCCCGTGAACAGAAAGTAGGGTGCCACGATCACGCGTTTATAGCCCAGGCGGGCTGCATGCTCGAGGCCTGGTTCCACAAGCGGGAATGTGACGCCGGAATAGCAAACCTCGCCCCATCCAAAGCCGAAACCCTCCCACAGGAGGCGCATAACTTTCGAGATGTTGGAGTTGGCGTCAGGGTCTGATGATCCGCGCCCGACAACCATGAGAAGCGTGTCTTCTTTCGCAACTTGACCGTGTTCGGCATTCGCCTCATCCACAGCGGCCTGAATGCGATCGGCCGCCGCCCGCATCATTTTGGGGTCGATACCCAATTCACGACCATAGTCAATGCGAACACCATGCTGGGCAGCGTATGTGTTGAGTACCGATGGAATATCGTTCTTGGCATGGCCAGCCGCAAACAACATGCCAGGCACGGCCAGAACCCGGGTGACCCCCTGCTCGCGCAAACGGTCCAGACCAACTGAAATGACCGGATTGCAGAACTCAAGATAACCATATTCAACCGGCACGTCGGGCATAACATCGCGCAGACCCTCGGCAACCGTCGAAAATTCACGCGCCGCATTTTGGTTTCTGCTGCCATGGCCACAAACCATAATGCCGATTTTGTCGGGCTGGTTCATGCTTGTGTGCCCGCTTCGATTTCTTGCTCGTCGCCTTGCACCTCTAGCTCTCCTCCGGACGCATCTTCGGGCGTCTCCTTCTTCGCACCACGCAGTTTTGCAACCGCAGCACCAATTGCAATGGCTGCAGCGCCGGCGCCAATCGCGATCCAATGGCCATGGCCCGCAACCTCACCCAAATGCCCCACATGCGCCCAGGCGGGCGTAGCAATCAAAACAAGGCCAAATATAGTTGCTGCGCGGACCATGCCCCACCTCCTGATTAAAGTCGTGCCGGGGCGTCGAAGGTTTCCCTTCGCGAAACACGGCTCCGGACTTTTGGCCCCCTATTGGGTAGGCCGCACCGGACTGTCTTTCAGCCGCCTCTGGCACCGTAAACCACAGGCTTAGGGGCACACACACTTCGGGTCAAACCCGAATGCGACCCGTTATGTTCGATTGAAGAAATGCCCGCTCGTCACTGGTTTATATTGGCGGGTAGGTCTAAGCGCAGCCCCATGGAACTCGCCGAATCCACCCTTTTGTTTCTCATCATCGCAGCCTTTGTGGCTGGTTTTATCGACTCAATTGCAGGCGGCGGCGGGTTGATCGCCATTCCGGCACTGCTGATCGCAGGACTGCCCCCGCTCAGCGCGTTGGGAACCGGCAAACTGCAGGCTTTATTTGGTTCAGGCATGGCGGCTATTGCCTATGCCCGCGGCGGCCATGTGAACTTGCGGAAGCTCGCGCCGTTGGCGGTTGTAGCCTTCGCGGGCTCGGTGTGCGGAGCACTCCTGGCGACCATTTTGCCAACGGCATTTCTCGCCGCCATCATGCCGGTCGCGCTCATCTTAATCGCACTTTATTTCGCCATCAAACCGGACCCCGGCGAGGTTCAACAGGCCGCCCGCGTGCCGTTCGCATTCTTTGCTGGATTTATGGTCCCGCTCATCGGCTTTTACGATGGCGTCTTCGGGCCAGGAGCGGGCTCGTTCTACATGCTCGCCTATGTTGCGCTTGCGGGGTACGGCTTGCTCAAGGCCACAGCCCACACCAAACTTCTCAACTTCGCCTCCAATGTTGGGGGGTTTCTAGTGTTTGCAGCTGGGGGGACTGTGCTCTGGAGTGTGGGCCTGATGATGGGCGCCGCCCAAATTGCCGGCGCTACATTTGGCGCTCGATTGGCGATGAAAAGCGGCAGCCTTATCATAAAGCCATTGCTGGTGATCACCTGCCTGACGATGGCTGCCAGACTTTTGTTCACTTAATCCAAGCGCACGGCACCACGATTTTGCTTGATCTCACCACGTTGCTTTTTGGCTTCTAAACGCCGTTTTTTCGAGCCTAGTGTCGGTCGTGTTGCGATACGCTTCCTAGGTTGGATATTGGCGTCACGGATCAATTTCTTGAGCCGCTCCAGCGCGTCACGACGATTGGCTTCCTGCGTGCGGTGTCGCTCGGCGTGAATGACGATTTCACCTTCCTTGGTCAGCCGGGAATCGCCAGAGCCAAGGATACGGGTTTTCACCCGGTCCGGCAGGCTGGGCGAATTGGCAACATGGAAGCGAAGCTGCACGGCGCTGGACGTCTTATTGACGTTCTGGCCACCCGGACCCGACGCGCGCACGAAAACCTCAACGATCTCCCAATCGTGCAGGCTGATGGAACGGGTAATGTTGATGCCGGACATGGAAATCTATTTGGCGCTCTCAGCCAGATCTGCCACCGTTTCGGCAAACTCAATCAGCGCGGCCACGCCAAC
>JBCBZX010000381.1:0-2739 GCA_039815105.1 Pseudomonadota bacterium | reverse complement strand
TCGGCCGTTAACAGCGCTTTGGAGCAGAGCGATGCCAGAATAGTTGGCATTGAGCGCATTAGCCTTGCCGGTGGCGATGACATTGTTGATCTCACTTCAGCTCACAGCCAGCAAGGCTTCGTGAACGATGTCCTCATTGAGGGCGGAACGGGCAATGACTTCCTGTTCGGCGGGGCTGGCAATGATACAATCGTCGGCGGCTCAGGCGTTGATCGGATCATCGGGTGGCGCGGTGATGATGTGCTGACCGGCGGCGGCCCGGGCGGGATCGGCGTTGGCGAGCAGGACCGCTTCGTGTTCTCTGCTGAAACCTCCGGCGGGATTGATAAAATCACCGACTATGAGGTGGGTGTTGACCAGATCTGGCTGCTTGGTTTCGGCGTGGCGTCATACAACGACGCTTTGGCTCAGGTGATGTCGGTGGAGGTGGGCAGCGAAGACACCACGATCACGCTCACCAGCAATCAGCGTACCACCGAAATCATTCTTGAGGGTGTGACCGGACCACTCGATCCATCCGATTTCATGGTGTTCACTTGATCGAAACAGTCCAGTGGACGCCACCGTCAATCGCCAATACAGCCATATGGAAGCGCGTGATTGAGGTACGCGCCGCGTTGGCCTCATATTCAACCTTTATAAGACCGTCGCAGGCCTCTCTTGGCCAATGAGGTAAAACAAGACATGTCTGACAACGAAAACAAGCTTGATACCGCGCCTGACGGCGAACGCGCGCTCAACCTTGATGCTGACGAGGTCACCGCTGCACCGCTCGACGACGCAGACCGGCGGGCGTTGCTGGCCAAGCTCGCGCGTGTTGGGGCAGCCGCTTTACCGGTTTCGATGGTGCTGCTCGACGACGCTAAGGCGATGAATAACACAGGAAGCAGCCCCGAGTTCGGCGGCGGGTAAGCGTGTTCCCGGTCGGTCAGCTCTGGGTTTGGCAGAATCCAGCCGACGGGCGTTTGCGAATTGGCAACAAAGCCGCCGCGCTGACGGCGGAACCCGAGCTCACACCGCCGCCAGAACGTCCGCCGCTGGGGGCAAAACCAAACACCTTTGAACCGATTGCCACCTACGCTCATAGTGGGGGACCGGCAATTGCGCTCAGCGCATCCGTGCCCGAACGATGCCGCGCGATTGCGGCCCTTTTTGCGCCCCTCACGGTCCACCGCCCCGCTGATGTGGTGCTGGAATATGACCGGCGGGCCGACGGCGTTCACACGCTGTGGCAGGGATTGGACGTGCTTGCCCATGGCTTTATTCCAGGCCGTGGTCAGCCCGGCAGCGCGTTCAGCCTTGCCTTCCAGCTCCTCCAAAAACTCCTGTCCCACAGGCCAGTTATGGCCATCCTCCATGCCAGTGCGGTGCGTTGGCATGGGTCCACGCTTGTCCTTTGCGGCCCTTCGGGTTCGGGCAAGACCACGCTGGCTGGACTTCTGGCCGCAGCCGGGGGCGAACATCTTGGCGACGACCACATTGTTCTTGGTTATCCCAGCGCGGATGTTATCCCGGTCGCCCTCGCCTCAACCGTGAAAGAAGGCGCGTTCTCAATCCTACTGCCGCATTTCCCAGGTCTGGCCCACGCCGCAAGCTTCACCAAGGGGCCGACGCCCTTCAAGTCAGTTCCGATGACAGATCCAAGCCGTCACGCTCGTCAGGAACGCCTTGGTGCGCTGGTCTTTCCCAAATGGCACGCCGAAAAGCGGGCCGCAGTCACCCCGTTGCGGCTGCGGCCGGAGGAGGCGATTATCCACCTGGCGGATGCGGGGTTCTGGTGCGATCCGGCTCACCTTGGCGCATTCATGAGTGCGGTGGACACCACCCCCGCATGGCACCTTGAGCACGGACCGAATGCTCAACCGACGTTTGATGCACTGGATACCATCGCAGCCTCTGGAATACGCTCGTGAGAACCACGAAGCGCTTTGCGACGCTTCAACAGCTTTGCGCAGCTTTGAAACCGCGTGGAGGTGCAACACCCAGCTGGACTGGCTGGCCTCTCGGCACCGCAATGAATTGGCCGGCGGTTATAGAGTTGGCCGACCGAAAGGCTGTGCTTCCAACGCTCGCCGCTGCATTGACCGGCGATTGTGACGTCGAGCCGGCTTCCACGTTTCTTCACCAAAGCCAGCGCGACGCACATGAGCCTTACGTGGCAGCGCTGCGCGCAAGTTTGGCGTTGAATGCGGCACGCAATGCACGGCTCGCGCGCCAGTGCGCCGACATCTCGGCGCGGTTGGCGGCCGTCGATTGCCCCACCGTTTTTTTGAAAGGGATGGGTCAAATCCTGGGCAACACCTACCCTCTCCAAGGCGCGCGATTGACCACTGACATTGATGTTTTGGTGCCGCGTAACCGGCTCGGCGCTGCGGTTGATGCGCTGCTGGCGGACGGCTACACGGCCAGCGGCCCACTGACACCGCAGGATGGCCGCCACCATCTTGCCCCGCTCGTTCGGCGTGGCGAGTTGGCTGCCGTTGAGCTCCACTTTGATTTTGCACCCGGTGGGCTGCGCTGCCTCTCTCCGTCGTCCATCCTGGCCGAAGCGCGGCCCGTGCTTGGCGTGGACCACGGCGCAGTACCATCGCCCACCCATGCCGCCATTCTGGCCGTTGCCCACAGCATGCTGCGCGGCCAGCATGTGTTGCGCCCAAACTTTCATGTCCGCGATGGTCTTGACCTGCTTTGGTCGATCGCGAGCCACCACGCCGACCTGCGAGCAGCCCAAGACGCCTT
>JBCBZX010000177.1:0-6364 GCA_039815105.1 Pseudomonadota bacterium | reverse complement strand
TCTGCGTCTATTGCGGCTCCTCTCCCGGGGTAGACCCTGACTATGTGGCATCGGCCGAGCGGCTGGGGGCAGCGATGGCAGCAGGCGGCAAACGCCTTGTCTATGGCGGCGGCAACAAAGGCATTATGGGCGCCGTGGCCCGGGGCGTTCGCAATGGTGGCGGGCCGGTGACGGGAATCATCCCTCAATTTTTGATGGACAAAGAACGGCCAGATGCCGGTGGCCCGAATGACCCCGATATGAACCATGCCAATGGCGACCGGTTGCTGGTGACGCAAACCATGCATGAGCGCAAAACGCTATTGTTTGAACATGCGGATGCCTTCGTCGCTATGCCCGGTGGTATCGGAACATTGGAAGAGCTGGTTGAAATGATGACTTGGAGCCAACTTGGCCTACATGCCAAGCCGATCATTCTGGGCAATATTGGCGGCTTCTGGAACCACTTCTCCGCATTAGTCGAGCAGATGACCGATGCGGGCTTTGTTCACACGGCCAATAAGGTACGCGCGATACCGGTGGACCGGGTGGAAGACATATTGCCAGCCATCGACGAGGAAGCGGCGCGACTGGACACGCTCAAGGTGCGGCTCTAGCTGGCGGGAGTATCACTCTTTAGCAATTTGTAGCGAATGGAATCCGCCAGCGCTTCAAAGCTGGCCTCTATGATGTTTTCCGAAACGCCGACGGTCCACCAGCGATTGCCGTCCCCATCCGCGCTTTCTATCAGCACCCGGGTGATGGCTTCGGTGCCGCCATTGAGAATGCGCACACGGTAATCCACCAGCTCAAGATCAGCTATATATTGTTGCAGCGCCCCAAGGTCTTTTCTCAACGCTCGGTCCAGTGCGTTCACCGGGCCATTGCCCTCCGCCACCGACATGCGCAGCTCACCATTGACCCGCACCTTCACAACCGCTTCTGACACTGTTTTGCGGTTTCCCGTTGCGTCAAATCTACGCTCGGTCAGCACACGAAAGCTCTCCACATCGAACCATTCGGGAACCGAGCCTAATTTCTGGCGAGCCAGGATTTCAAAACTCGCATCCGCCGTTTCATAGGCGTAGCCCTGGGCTTCCCGGTGCTTGAGGATGTCGATCAGCGTGTCGAGCTTGGGGTTCGATTTCTCGACCGCAATACCCTGACGTTTGAGCTGGTCGATAAAGTTGGATTTTCCTGCCTGGTCCGACACCATCACGCGGCGTGTATTGCCCACGCGCTCCGGCGACACATGCTCATATGTCTGAGGGTCCTTGAGCAGGGCCGAAGCGTGAATGCCCGCCTTCGTAGCGAACGCTGACGAGCCGACATAGGCGGCCTGGCTTCGACTAAAGCGGTCGATTAAAGCGTCAAAATTCCGACTCAAACGGGTCAATCCCGCAATTTGCTCAGGCGTCATCCCAAGATCGTATTGCGCAAATTCGTCCTTCAGCGCCAGGGTGGCAGCGATGGTGATCAAATTGGCGTTTCCGCACCGCTCGCCAATTCCATTGAGCGTCCCCTGCACTTGCCGCGCACCGGCGCGTATGGCGGCAAAGCTGTTGGCCACCGCCTGCCCCGTATCGTCATGGGCGTGAATACCAAGGCGCACCCCTGGAACCGCGTCTATGACGGCACGGGTGATGGCCTCGATCTCATGGGGCAAGGTGCCGCCATTGGTGTCGCACAGTACAACCCAATTTGCTTCGGCCTCATGAGCCCGGCGCACGACGCTAAGCGCGTATTCGGCGTTGGCCTTATAACCGTCGAAGAAGTGCTCGCAGTCGAGCATGGCTTCCTTACCCTTGGCGTTGGCGGCTTCCAGTGAAGCCGCAATGCCATCGAGGTGCTCATCATTGGTGGTGCCCAAGGCAATATCGACATGATAATCCCAAGCCTTGCCCACAAAACAGACGGCCGAAGCGGCCGAGTTTATGATAGCGCTGAGGCCTGGATCATTGGACGCCGACAGTCCCGCGCGCTTGGTCATGCCAAATGCGGTAAAAGTGGCGGCCCGCGTGCGGTTTTCAGTGAAGAACGCATCGTCTGTGGGGTTGGCACCCGGGTAGCCGCCCTCCACATAGTCCACCCCCATCTCATCGAGCATTTTGGCGATGGAGATTTTGTCGTCCAGCGTGAAGTCGACGCCCGGCGTCTGCTGGCCGTCGCGAAGCGTGGTATCGAATAGGTAGATGCGGTTGTCGGTCATGAAACTTGAACTCTAGAGGCGCGACGGCTGCTCTTTAACTGCACATCCTCTCTGCGCTGCGGGCATTGCGGGCAGCAAAGCGTGGTGTCAAATGGGTCGATGCGGTTGGCGGTCATCAGATCGCTTCCCAAGTCGTCACTCGCTCGCCAGTGTCGGGGTCTTTGCCGTCTTTGAGTTGGATGCGCTGGGTTTTGAGTTCATCGCGAATGCGGTCAGCAGTGGCAAAGTCCTTGGCTTTAAAGGCTTCCAGACGTTCTTCTATCAGGTCTTCGAGAGTTACGGTCCCGTGCCTCGAACTGGCTTCAAAACCGTCATAGACCATGGACGATGCGTGCACCCGCTCCTCTGAGAGGTCGATACCAAGAAGGCCTGAGGCAGTTTGAAACAGAACTGGCCCGGACAGATCAGAAAGGCTCCTTAACACTGCGGAGCAAGACAGATCATCTGATAGAGCGGAGACAAGTGCATCGGCGCTGTTATCATCCGCCTCTTGCACCCGCCGGCGCATTTTCTGTATCAGCGTTTCGGCCTCCTCCAACCGGCGCAAAGTGAAGTCCAGCGGTTCTCGGTAATGGGTCATCAACATGGCGAGGCGCAGCACTGGTCCAGGCCATGTGCGCCCCCCGAACTTCTCAGTGTGCAGCAAATCATGGACGGTGATGAAATTGCCGTCCGACTTGCTCATCTTCTTGCCCTCAACCTGCACGAAGCCATTGTGCATCCACACATTCGCCATGGCTTCGGCCCCGTCTGAGGTTTCGGCGGCGCAGCAGGATTGGGCGATTTCGTTTTCGTGGTGTGGGAAGATCAGGTCCAACCCACCGCCGTGAATGTCGAATCGCTCGCCCAGATATCGCTTGCTCATAGCGGAGCATTCCAGGTGCCAGCCCGGGCGGCCATAGCCATAGGCACTGTCCCAACCTGGCTCGCCCTCAGCGGCCTGCTTCCACAAAATGAAGTCACCGGGATCCCGCTTATGGTCTTCGATAGCCACCCGCGCGCCGGCTTGCTGATCTTCCAATTTGCGGTTTGACAGCTGGCCATAACCATCCATGGAGGTCACGCTGAACAGCACCTCGTTTAACCCAGTTGCGTTGCGCACTTCATAAGCGTGGCCGCGGGCGATCAAACTGTCGATCAACTCCAGCATTTGCGGGATGTTTTCAGTCGCGCGGGGCTGCACGCTTGGCTCGAGGCATCCAAGGGCCAGCATGTCGTCTCGATATTGTTTCTCGGTGCCAGACGTGACCTTACCAATCGCCTGGTTCAAATCGAGATCTGGGAAATCCCGACGCGCACGGTTGATAATCTTATCGTCCACATCGGTGATATTGCGCGCATAGGTGACGTTGTCTGTGCCGTAGGTGTGGCGCAGCAGCCGAAACAAAACGTCGAACACGATGGCAGGACGCGCGTTTCCGATATGAGCATGATCGTAGACCGTAGGCCCGCACACATACATGCGCACATTGGTGGCATCTATGGGCTTGAATGGCTCTTTGGCACGCGTGAGCGTGTTGTAGAGCGATATGGGTGCATCGGACATGCCAGACATGGATAGTGGGCTCCGGGTTTGCCCGGCGCGCTACTCATATCTGAGGGTGTCAGCGACCGGGCCAGCTTCAACTAGCGGGAAATAATCTCACAAATGGTGCAGATCACGGTCATACTTCAGCTATTGCGCGGCTGGGCTCGAGCGTCAACCGCTGAATAGCAGGCCGGCCGCGATGGTGAACATGACAAGCGCAATGATAGCGTCGAGCACGCGCCACGCCGTTGGCCTTTGGAACACGGGCGCCAGCAGTCGAGCGCCATAGCCAAGGCCGAAGAACCAGACAAAGGAAGCGACCATTCCACCTGCCCCAAACCACCAGCGGTCGGCACCGAAGCTGGCGGAAATGCTGCCCATGAGCACCACCGTATCGAGATAGACATGCGGGTTCAGGAAGGTGAACGCCAGAACTGTGGCGATTGCCGTGCGCAGAGCCGGTGGCTTCGCCTGCCCCAGATCCATGGCGTCGGGCTTGAGCATACGGCGCAGGGCAAAAATGCCATAAGCTGTGAGGAACGCCGCGCCCCCAAAACGAATGACCGTCAACAATGCGGGGCTGGCCTCTACCAGGGCACCAAGGCCGGCGACGCCCAACAGGATGAGGACTGCATCCGCCAACGCACAAATGAGACAGCAGGCAAACACATGAGTTCGCATCAAGCCCAGGCGCAAGATATAGGCGTTCTGGGCACCGATAGCCACGATCAAGCCACCGCCGGTGGCAAAGCCTGTGAGAAAAGGAAACATCAGCGCTAAAGCAAGCTCATTTGGGTTGGACCAGCCGCAGCATCCTCTGGCGGCCTAGGCTCAACCTGGGTTTGCACCGCAGCTGTGTTGTTGGCCACCTTGTTCACCGCATCGCCTACAGGTACGGCCTCCCAAAATTCATCGTCCGGAGCCGTGAGCATCGGCTGCACATCGCGTGGCTCAGCGTGTTGAACATCCAGCCACGCCTCGAAATTTTGAGGGTCTATAGCCACCGGAAGCCTGTCGTGTATGGGAGCAAACGCCTCATTGGCCGCTGTCGTAAGGATAGCGGCGGTATCAATCTCCGTTCCGTCCGGCCCCATCCAGTTTTCCCACACGGCCGCCAACGCCACCAGGCCGCCCTCCCTGGGGCGCACCAGATAAGCTTGGCTGTGACCTTTGCCAGATGTTGGTCGCCGCCATTCGTAGAAACCGGTGGCGGGAATGAGAGCACGCCGATGGCGCATGGCTGCGCGAAAGCTGGGTTTGGTTGCCGCCGTTTCCGATCGGGCATTTATGATCAGAGGAAAGTCGTCAGGATCTTTCACCCAGCCCGGTATCAAACCCCATCGCACAAGCATGGCACCACGTCGGCCATTGAGGCTCGCCACTAGATTGATGGGCTGTGTCGGCGCCACATTGTAACGCGGCGCAATGACCGTGTTGAACTCAGTATCAAGATACTGGTTTATCTGTTCGGTGCTGGCGGTAAGAGCGAAACGTCCACACATGTTACGCATGTCGCGCGTCGGGCTCGGCGGGTCAAGCAGCGCAGGATCGGCTGGACACAGCCTCGTCGCTTGGTCAACATATCGAAATGAAAATGTCAGCTCTCATGACCGCTATCGCCACCGGGGTCACACTGGCGGCGCTCACCGCCAATGCCCACGCCTCCGCCAAACTGGTGCCTTTGAGTGATTTGGCCAAGGCAGCGGTCGCCAAACATTTCCAAGAGTGTGATGGGGCCGTGCTGGAAGGGGATGACGAGCCAGAGCCCACCGAATACAAACTCACCCTCCGATATA
Source organism: Pseudomonadota bacterium (assembly GCA_039815105.1). Lineage (GTDB taxonomy): Bacteria > Pseudomonadota > Alphaproteobacteria > Rhizobiales > Rhizobiaceae > JBCBXA01. Next base: position 852 of record JBCBZX010000177.1, on the reverse strand, counting down.
GCACGGAAGACCAGGACGCAGAGCCGAGCGCCATGCGCCTAGTGGAGTATATGTGTTTTCGCGGCGCATATAATTTCGGCTTTGTCTATTTGCTCGGCGCGATAGATGAAGAGCCGCTTCCCGTTCAATTCGCCGTGCCGGAGGTCGACGTGATCTATGGCAAGACGGATGATGGCGAAGAGGATTTCGAGACCGTCGAGCGCATCGATATGGTGGGATTTTCAACGCAACCGGACCTGATCAACCCAAGCTTCAAATTGGAAACCATGACGTTGCAAAGCTATTCAAAATTTCGGGGTGTGGGTGACGCCTTCAGCAGCGGTACCTGGTCATTCCGCAATGGTCATTTTGTGCTGGTCGGTTATGCGATGGACGCCAGCCTGGACGGTGAGCAAAACCCACAACTCGACGTGACATTTGGTCCCCCGTTCGATGGCCCAGGCGAGTAGAGAACGATAGAATGAGCGGACACTCTCAAGGTGCGACCACCATTGTGGGCGCCTATGGGGTGAGCACCGCCGTGCATTGGCGCGGTGTCTGGCTTTTGGGCTTGCGGGGGAACGCACTTTGGCGTGGACGTTGGTCGCTTCCCGGTGGCCGCGTTGAAGATTACGAGACGGTGCGGGAAGCGGCCCACAGGGAGTTGCTGGAAGAAACCGGCTTACGAGCGGATATGCACCAAATGCGCCTGCTCATGTCGATGGATCTGGGAGAAGGACGGACGTTGGCAGTGCATTTGTGGAATGCACCACCGGACAAACCGCTCAATCCATTTGCTGCTTCCGACTGTTTGGGTACCGCCTGGCTGACCATTGAAGCTATACTGGCCATGCCGGAAGCAGCCAAAACACC
>JBCBZX010000087.1:0-10576 GCA_039815105.1 Pseudomonadota bacterium | reverse complement strand
TCTCCGGTCGCGGTACGGTTGTGACCGGTCGTGTGGAGCGCGGCATTGTGAAGGTTGGCGATGAGATTGAGATCGTTGGCATTCGCGACACCAATAAGACGACCTGCACGGGCGTTGAGATGTTCCGCAAGCTCTTGGACAGCGGTGAGGCAGGCGACAATATCGGCGCGCTGATCCGCGGTGTGGACCGTGACGGCGTTGAGCGCGGTCAGATCCTGTGCAAGCCCGGTTCTGTGAAGCCCCACACCAAGTTCAAGGCCGAGGCATACATCCTCACCAAGGACGAAGGTGGCCGTCACACGCCGTTCTTCACCAACTATCGCCCACAATTCTACTTCCGCACGACGGATGTGACGGGTGTGTGTCAGCTTCCAGCTGGTACCGAGATGGTCATGCCTGGCGACAATGTTGAAATGGAAGTCGAGCTGATCGTGCCGATCGCCATGGAAGACCGCCTGCGCTTCGCCATCCGCGAAGGCGGCCGCACCGTCGGCGCAGGCATCGTCGCAAGCATTATCGAATAATAATCGAAGCGCGTGTCGATAGGCGCCGACGCATGTTGAAGGCAGGATGGGCGGAAGCCCATCTTGCGCGGCGCAGGCATCGTCCCAAGCATTATCGAGTAGTTTTGAAGCTACTCACGGTTCTTGTGATTGCGGTGGGTGCCTATTTGGCGCCCGCCGCTTTTTCGTTTGGGCACCAGCTTTGCCAAGAGTTTGGTCAATGTCAGGGGTGTGGCTGCAAAGGAGGGCCGGGATACCGATCCGAGGCTGGGCGGTGTGTTGGTTTTTTGGATCTTGAGTCCGTTTGTGGCAATCCTCCGACGCTTAGATGCTCGTTTGAAGATCATCCGAACAGAGGTATCAACAGGTGCTGCGCACATAAGCACGATCGGCAGTCGAAAAAGCCGGAGTTCTTGGCGCAATGTAAGCAAGATCCACCATCTTCGTAGAGCTAACGCATCGACATGACCTTCCGCTTTCCCAGCTCAGATGAACCCCATCCCGTCATTTTGCCGGACGGCTCGCGCCTGCCGATGAATGTGTTTCTGCGGGCCGTGATCGACCATCCTCGTATGGAAATTGGCGAATATACTTATGCCAACGATTTCGAACCGCCGTCAGATTTGAAGGAGTGGGCGGCGCGTATTGCGCCTTACCTGTTTCCAAGTTCGCAGGACAAACTGATCATCGGCAAGTTCGGCCAGTTTGCCCACGGTGTCCGGTTCATCACCAATTCCGCCAACCACAAGATGGATGGCTTTTCGACTTTCCCATTTGCGATCCACGACCCGCTGCGGTTTGGCTCTTACGCTTCCACCCTTCCGGTCGGGCGGGACACCATTATCGGCAATGATGTATGGATTGGAATGAATGCCATCATCATGCCAGGCACCACAATCGGCAATGGTGTGATCGTCGGGGCAGGGGCCGTAGTGAGTGGCCGGGTGCCGGACTACTCCATCGTTGCAGGCAACAGAGCAGAGGTCGTCCGCATGCGGTTTGATGAGGAAACCGTGGCGGCGCTCAATGATATCGCTTGGTGGGATTGGCCTATTGAGAAAATACTGCGTTTTGAAGAAGACATTGCGGGGGCGGATATAGTGGCACTAAGGGCAGCCGCCGCCGCGTAAATTCCACCAGCCTGGCGGTGAACCGACATATGAATTGTGGGTACAGGTGATCACATAATGAGGACGCTAGGTATGAATTTCAGTGCCAGACTATTGTTCTTATCCAGCGTACTTTCAGCATATATGCTCGCAAGCGCTGCGACTGCCGCTGATCGTGACAGCGCCCTGGCTTACTTGAACGCCGTGATGCCCGATGCCTCCATTGCCGCTAATCTGCCAGACAAGGCGGCTTTGCTGCAGATATGGAAAAACACCGGTAAGTTCTCTGGCGTCTCGGACAGCGATCTGAATGCGCTGTCAGAGGACTTTTTGCGCCTTTACACACCGCTTTACGTGCCCCGTCTTCGTGATGCATTCGTGGATCACTTCGTCGAAACGTTTTCAGATGAAGATCTGGAGAAAATGACAGCATGCAACGTGGGTGGCGACTGCTCGCCCGCAAGAGCGGATGCAGACTTGGTTGACCGTGCAAGGGGTTTGGCTTCGTTCGGCCAGATTGCTGGCACTCGCATAGGATCTCAAGTTGGTAAGCAAATCACTCCCAAGCTCATCGAACTGGTCAAAGAAAATGCGGGAGGGCGTTTCCAGCAAAGGGAGGCGCTTGTTGCTGGATTGGAAGCGGGCGCGGCGCAATAAACCTCTTGCCAGATGTGGCGCGGCGCACTATCGACACGGCATCGTAGGGGTGTAGCTCAGTTGGTAGAGCGTCGGTCTCCAAAACCGAATGTCGTAGGTTCAAGTCCTATCGCCCCTGCCAGTTTCCTGGCCCCACCGGATGAAGGGTCTGGCATATGAAACTAACTTTGCACCATGTGAATGTCTGCACCGACCGGTTAGCCGAACTGAATCGCTTTTATGAGGACGTTTTGGGGCTACCCGAGGAGACCGGCGATGTGATTCCCCGCCGAGAAATGGATCGGGGCTTTGATGCAGATGTGTTCTTTAAAACCGAGCACCGCAGCGATAAGGCAGTTCAATTTCATCTGACCAATAGGGACCCGGGCCTGGCCGAGCGCACGGGCCAAAAAATCAATCCGGTGGTGAAGGGGCATCTGGCGTTCCGCACCGATGATTTGGAGGCCTTCAAGGCCCATTTAGAGGCCAAGAAGATCGCTTATTCGGATTACGGGTCCATTGCCACTGCGGACTGGCACCAGATTTTCTTTGAAGACCCGGATGGCAATGTGATTGAGGTGCATCAAGTGGTTGCCGGCCCCGAACTCGAGGGCTGAAAGGCGCAATCCGCACTTGTCATTGTAGGTTAGGCTGCGTATGTAGCGGCACACGGCGCGTGGGGAGACCCTCGCGCCCAAGTTTTATTTGGAATTGGTTTTATCTGGCAACAGGTCATGCAAATGCCCATGTGTCAGGTCCCAGAAACGATAGCGGAAACCTTCCCATGGCGGCACGCAAAAACCCGTTTACATTCCTGCAGGAAGTTCGGCAGGAAACCGCAAAGGTCACTTGGCCTACGCGCCGCGAGACGTTGATCACGACAATTATGGTGTTGATCATGGTTGCCCTGGCATCCGCATTCTTCTTTGTTGCCGATCAGGTTCTCAGCTTCCTGGTTGCACTCTTCTTCCGCATTGGAGGCTGACATGGACGCCCGCTGGTACATCATCCACGCCTACTCGAATTTTGAGCAGAAGGTTGCGGACGCCATTCGCGAGAAGGCCGAACAAAAGGGCCTGGAAGATTTGTTCGAAGAGATCATCGTGCCGTCCGAAACGGTTGTGGAAGTGCGCCGCAACAAGAAAGTCGATACAGAGCGCAAGCTTTTCCCTGGCTATGTGCTTGCGAAGATGAAGATGACCGACCAGGCGTTTCACCTTGTGAAAGACACTCCAAAGGTAACCGGCTTTCTGGGACAGCAGAACAAACCGGCGCCGATCTCACAGCGTGAGGCCGATGAAATTCTCAACACAGTTCAAGAGGGCGTTGAGCGTCCCAAACCATCGATCATTTTCGAGGTTGGCGAAAACATTCGCGTTTCCGATGGCCCGTTCGCATCGTTCAACGGGGTTGTTCAGGAAGTGGATGAGGAGCGTGCACGACTGAAAGTGGAAGTGTCCATCTTTGGCCGCGCGACACCCGTGGAACTGGAATACACGCAGGTCGAAAAAGCCTGATCACGAGATTCTTGGCGGTCAGCCGCCGAGATAAACCTGCGGGAGGGGAAGGGGTCTGGCCGATCCTGGCAACCGCACCGCAAACTGCAACCGCCGCTCCGTTCGCTTGAACAGATCGGCACAAATGGAAAGCAGCCATTATGGCCAAGAAAATCCAAGGCTACCTGAAGCTTCAGGTGCCAGCCGGCTCGGCATCGCCGTCGCCTCCCATCGGCCCCGCTCTCGGTCAGCGCGGTCTGAACATCATGGAATTCTGTAAAGCGTTCAACGCTGCAACGCAGGAGATGGAAAAGGGCGCGCCCGTGCCTGTCACCATCACGATTTTCCAGGACAAGTCCTTCACCTTTGCAATGAAGACGCCTCCGGCATCCTTCCTGCTTAAGAAGGCTGCGGGCCTCAAGAGCGGTGGTGCCACTCCGGGCCGCGCAAGCGCTGGTTCTGTGACCCGGGCGCAGATTCAGGAAATTGCTGAGGCGAAGATGGTCGATCTCAACGCCAACGATATCGAAGCAGCAATGCTACAGATCGAAGGCTCAGCCCGTTCCATGGGCCTGAAGGTGGAGGGCTGATATTATGGCAAAACTGACAAAACGCGCAAAAGCTGCAGCACAAGCTGTTGATCGCGAGAAGCTTTATGATCTCACCGAAGCCGTAACCACCCTTAAGGGCCTAGCCACAGCCAAATTCGATGAGACATTCGAAGTTGCCATGAATTTGGGTGTTGACCCACGTCACGCGGACCAGATGGTTCGTGGTGTTGTGTCCATGCCCAATGGCACTGGCAAGACTGTTCGTGTTGCCGTTTTCGCTCGGGACGCCAAGGCTGACGAAGCCAGTGCGGCTGGCGCTGACAAGGTTGGTGCGGAAGACTTGATGGAGCAGATTCAGGGCGGTGACATTCCATTTGACCGCATAATCGCAACTCCCGACATGATGGGTCTTGTGGGGCGCCTTGGTAAGGTGCTTGGGCCGCGCGGCCTGATGCCAAACCCACGCGTTGGCACCGTGACGCCAGACGTGAAAAAGGCTGTCGAAGACGCCAAGGGCGGTTCGGTGGAGTTCCGCGTCGAGAAGTCCGGTATCGTTCATGCCGGTGTTGGCAAAGCCAGCTTCGAAGCCAAAGCCATTGAAGAGAACATCAAAGCGTTCATCGATGCTGTGGCCAAAGCCAAACCAACAGGTGCCAAAGGCAACTATATCAAGCGTATCGCCATCACGACCACTATGGGTCCGGGCGTCAAGCTAGAGCCTTCGAGCGTGCTGGCGGCTGACTAGCCCTGGAGCTGTTTTGATCTGAGGACCGATGGGCTCCAGATTATTGCTGTGAAACTTAAAAGGCCGCGCAGCTAGCGCGGCCTTTTGTTTGGCCGGCCCCCGGCTGTATCCCTAAAGCAGATGGTCATGCCATTGGCACGCCGGCTTCCGGTTTCCATCTGAATTGCGCGCGGATGACGCCGTGATCGCTTGTGCCACTTTCCTTGTGGTCATCCACATTGAGATGATCGTTTTCGACGATCATCTCGTCAAAGCGCCACAAGCGCTTTCGCGAATTGTCGTAGAATTGCTCGCTAACCAGAATGTGGTCGAGACTTTCGCGCTGTCGTTCATAAACATGTGTGTAGTAAACATCTTTGATAGAACGATATTCCTGCAAGGTCTGTGTTGCGTAGAGGTCGTTGTCGCCACCGCCTTTGGACAAAGGGGGCAGAAAGCTGGGCTGTTCGGTCAATATGTTCAGCGTGTTGCTGGCCGTGCCGTCATTCATATCCCCCAGGACCACCACCGGTGCGTCGGATTTTTTCGTGATTTTGGTGATTAAAACGCGCAGCGCTGCCGCCTCTGCGGTGCGCCGGATCGTTGAGATTGCGTATCCAAGGGCTGTTCTGTGATTGCCGTGAACCGACTTTTCATACCAGGTCTCCCGGAAGATGTCGGTGGGTCGCCGCGATTTGAAATGGCACACGAATAAATGGATGACCGGTGTGTCCGGCGTTGGGCGAATTTTCGCGCATAATACCGGCCGTGAGAATTTTTTGAGGTTCACCGATATTGATGGCTGCTGGGGGTCATCCCCCTTGGATCTCAGAACTGTTTCTTCGGGAAACTCCGTCACCCATTCGGGCTCGCCGACCAGGATATCAGACCTCACGGCGCCAGCGCAGACGATGCGCCTGCCATTGTGGTTTGGTGGCACAAGGGGTGTGTAGGTTGCGTCCATGCCAGCATTTGCCAACATCTCATCAAGAGCTTTGGCAGACCACAATTCCTGAAAGCCGATAAAATCCGAGGCGAAGCGGCGGAGCAGGCTGCCAGACCATTTGATTTTCTCATCATAAACCTCTTGGGTCCAACCATCGGGGTCGTTGTAAATGCGCTTGCCCGGCAGTTGCAGGTTTAAAAGGTTGAAACTTGCAAACGATACATCTTTGGCAGCCATCGCTATCTCCTCCGACTTGTTTTATTCAGCCAGCTTATCGGCCTGCCGGGGACGTTCCATATCTTCCGGCGTGATAAATGTGTGAAACGCAGGCACGGCTGGCAGCAGCGCGGCTGGTGCTGTTTTCGGACCTTTTGTTTCCCACACGCACCAAGTTGCAAAAACGCTTGTTTTTGGTGCTGGAAGCTGTAAACAGCCACCGCGCACTGCGGTGTGCACCCTGTCCAAGACTGCAGGTGAGACCCTTGTCCATGTGGTGAGGCCTCTTAATCTCCTGCACAGACGGTGATGAACATTTCTGGCGCTCCGGTGCTTAGATTCAGTTCGATCCATCCTTGATCCCAGCCTTCCATGGCAACGGGTCGTCAAGGGGGCAGGACCCCAAACGTGGTGGTCCGAGATTTCTCGTTACCATCGCATATGACAACCCGGCCAAGCCCCATGGCAATCATGTGGTGTGGCCATGATCCGGTTTTCTACCGGTGAAGGAGTGGCAGTGGAAAGAGCGGAAAAACGCGAATTCGTCACCGAGATGCACGAGGTTTTCAAAACTTCGGGCGCTGTGGTGGTGGCCCAATATGCCGGTCTGACCGTCGCGGACATGACGGAGCTTCGCTCCAACATGCGCGAGGCGGGTGGAACGGTTAAAGTCGCAAAGAACCGTCTTGCCAAACTTGCTCTTGAGGGAACGGACTCCGTCCACATCAGCGATCTTCTGACAGGCCCAACAGTGTTGGCCTATTCCGAGGACCCGGTGGCGGCGCCCAAAGCAGTCGTGGATTTTGCCAAGAAGAACGAAAAGCTCGTTGTTCTGGGCGGTGCCATGGGTGCAACCCACCTCGACGCCGATGGTGTGAAGGCTCTTGCCTCGTTGCCATCGCTGGACGAATTGCGCGGCAAACTTGTCGGTCTCATGCAGGCACCGGCAGGCAAAATCGCCCAAGTCGTCAACGCACCAGCCGGGCAGCTTGCTCGCGTGTTTGGCGCGTATGCGAACAAGGATGCGGCCTGACGGCCTTTGCTTCTCCAGAAACATTTACGAACTGATATCAAGGAACTGAACCATGGCTGATCTTGCAAAGATCGTAGAAGACCTCTCCGCACTGACAGTGCTGGAAGCTGCTGAACTGAGCAAAATGCTCGAAGAAACATGGGGCGTGTCTGCAGCTGCTCCCGTGGCTGTTGCCGCTGCTGGCGGCGGTGGCGCTGCTGAAGCCGCAGAAGAGAAAGACGAGTTTGACGTCATCCTCACATCTGCTGGCGACAAGAAAATCAACGTCATCAAAGAAGTCCGCGGCATCACAGGTCTTGGCCTGAAAGAAGCCAAAGACCTGGTCGAAGGCGCTCCAAAGCCTGTCAAAGAAGGCGTGTCCAAAGCCGAAGCCGAAGAGCTGAAAACAAAGCTCGAAGAAGCTGGCGCTTCCGTCGAACTCAAATAGTTCAATCAGGCTTTAGGCCTGATGTGAAACGCGTGAAACCCGGTCAGCCGCTGACCGGGTTTTTGCGTTTGGATGTGGTGAAAAAACTGCACCAGCAAAACACGGTCGAGCTTAGTTCTTGGCAGGGGCTAGCTGGCGGGTCGCCACGCTGGGTCATAGTGGCGTAAAATGGAACAAATCCTACTTCGTTAAATCCTCGACGGCGGTCGCAAAATAATAATAGCCTCTCAGACCTGGCATATGGGAGGGATTTTTATGTCAAACATTCAACCGCCGCTGATGGATTTGTCCATTGAGACGGCAGATAGCGGCTTTTATTCGGGCTTCAGCAAAAGCGTCGCGGTGATTTCGAAGGTTATCGTTGCGGCTCTCGTCGTATGGGCCGTGGTGTTTCCGGAGCAGGCCGGAACCATCCTGAACGCTATCAACAGCTTTATCCTGTCTAACACGGCCTATTGGTACATATGGATCGTCGCACTTTTTGTGCTTCTGTGCCTTGTGCTTGCAGTTTGGCCAACCGCCGGGCGCATGAAGCTCGGTGTTGAAACCGATGAGCCGGAGTTTTCCAACTTCTCATGGTTCTCCATGATGTTTGGTGCCGGTATCGGGGTGGGCATGCTGACCTGGGCCGTTGCCGAGCCGGTTTATCATTTTCAGAACAACCCTGAAGTCATTAAAGGTTTGGTTGAGGGCAGCTCCGCTGAGACCGTTCGCAGCGCCTACAAATGGTCCTTCCTTCATTGGGGACTAGGTGCGTGGGCATGTTATGCCATTGCGGGCCTGGCGCTGGGCTTCTTCTGCTACCGCCGCGGCCTGCCGCTCACAATGCGGTCGTCGCTAACACCTATTTTTGGTAAAGCGCTGGCCGGGCCCCTTGGCAACTTGATCGACATTGTTGCGGTGGTTGCCACCATTCTAGGCGTCGCCCAGACCTTGGGTTTCGGCGTGGAGCAGTTTGTGGCCGGCCTCACGCGCATCGGTATTGGCGGTCTGCTAAACGACGGCGGTACTGCCAACACAACGGGCGTCATCGTTGCGCTTCTGATCATTATGGGTGCATCGACATTGTCGGCGTTGTCAGGTGTTGGCAAAGGGATCAAATGGCTGTCGAACCTCAATATGGGGCTTTCGATTTTCCTTCTTGGATTCTTCTTGCTGTTCGGCTCCACCTTCTTCGGCCTGCAAGCGCTGTTTGTGGGTGTCTGGGACTACCTCATTGCGCTTCCAGCCATGCTGTTTACCGTTTGGCGGGCAGATGGCGTTGAAGGTTCCGTCGCCAGCAATCTGGAATCCTGGCAGGGCGCATGGAGTGTGTTCTACTGGGCATGGTGGGTTGCATTTGCACCCTTTGTTGGCCTCTTCCTGGCACGCATCTCCAAAGGCCGCACCATTCGCGAGTTTGTTCTCGGTGCAATGATTGTGCCTTCCCTGATGTGCTTTGTCTGGTTCACCTGGGCGGGCGGCACCGCGATTGATCTGACCCTTAATGGCTCCGCCGGAGACGCCATCTTTGGCGCTTCTGATGGCGATAAGATCTTCGCGATGGTGGTTCACATGCTGGGCGCTACACTCGGCTGGGCCATGTCCGTTATCATCGTGGTTCTACTGATGACCTATCTGGTGACAACAGCTGACTCCGCCGTTCTGATCGTCAACACAATCAATGCGGCAGGCGATGAGGGTCCAAAGGCCAAGCCTCACATCTACTTCTGGGGCGCTGCCCTGGGCTTGGTGGTTGCGGCGCTGCTGATCGCTGGTGGCCAAGGTGGCGGTGGTCTGAAAGCGATTCAGACAGCCATGGTCATCGGTGCGTTCCCGTTCTCCATCGTCATGGTGCTGCAGTGCGTGGCGTTGGTGAAGGCGATCTACAATGATGGGCGCCGGGAGGCTGCGGGTGTGCAAACGACGCAGGAACCTGATGCAGGGGCCGCAGTGCCTGCGGAGTAAGGCTAACCCTTATCTCGTTTTGTAAGTTTGAAGAGCCCCGGTTTTGGCCGGGGCTTTTTACGACTCATGTCAGGCTGGACGACGCTCTTCGCAAAAAGCGGTATTGGGCTGGTAATCTTGTGGGAAATTCTCTATGTGCACTTTATCCACCACAAATATGTCGATTCTTCAGTCAGTGTGTTTGTGTCTGTGAACCCGTTTTTTGATGGCCTACGAGCACCGCGCTCGTGATGAATGGGGGCCCTCAGACAACCGGTTCTCTTATATTGCTGTTTTTGGCGGCCGTGCCCGGCGGGGCGCGCGACCGCCTATTTTGCGCGGAGCATTCATGGCCAAAGCTGCTAAATCCCCCACCGCAACTTTCAATGGACGCAAGCGCGTTCGCAAATATTTTGGCGACATCACTGAAGTCGCCCAGATGCCAAACCTGATCGAAGTTCAAAAACAGTCTTATGACCAGTTTTTGATGATGGAAGAACCTGAAGGCGGTCGGGGCGACGAAGGCCTGCATTCCGTCTTCAAATCGGTTTTCCCGATCTCGGACTTTTCTGGCTCCTCCATGTTGGAATTCGTGAAGTACGAATTCGAAGCTCCCAAATATGACACCGAAGAGTGTCGCCAGCGCGACATGACCTATGGCGCGCAGCTCAAGGTCACGATGCGCCTCATCGTGTTTGATATAGACGAAGATACAGGTGCCAAATCCGTCAAGGACATCAAGGAGCAGGACGTCTATATGGGCGATATGCCTTTGATGACCGATAATGGCACCTTCATCATCAATGGTACAGAGCGCGTTATCGTGTCTCAGATGCACCGTTCGCCCGGCGTTTTCTTTGACCATGACAAGGGCAAAACTCATTCCTCAGGCAAGCTGCTCTTCGCAGCCCGAGTGATCCCTTATCGTGGCTCCTGGTTGGACGCGTTCCCGACTGCATCTCGCCAACACAGAATGGACTTTCGCGACTGCGGGGATCGGCGTGTGGAC
>JBCBZX010000368.1:0-2900 GCA_039815105.1 Pseudomonadota bacterium | reverse complement strand
TCCAGACCACCAATGGCAGTTCTGGCAAATGGCGCCTTACGCTCCAAATCGTGTTTTGGGTTTGAGATGCATCTGACATGGGACGATCACCTGTTTGGAACGAGCAGGAAGCGGACTGGCGCAAAGAGCATCCACGCGCCAAGGCTCACCATGGTCGCGCCTGCGAAGCCATGGCCGAAGCGTGACAGGTTTTGTGCTTTCCGCCCCCTGACAAGAAGCCTCTTGATCGCAACGGATGTCAGAGCCAACAGCGAAAAACACACCAACCCGTTGAGATACATGAGCAGCCCCAGAATGAGGATTTGCATGCTGATATAGCCAAGCTCCGGTGCAACGAATTGCGGGAGAAACGACGTCAGCAGTAAGAACATCTTTGGGTTGCCAAGATTGGTCAGAAGGCCTTGCAAAAATGCCGCGCGATAGGATTCGGCCAAAGGCTCAGGCGCGCGTGGCTCATCGGCTTTCATGCCGCGCAGCAAGGATGTCCCTAGATAGACCAGGTAGAGCGCGCCCAAGGCCCGCACCGCCATCCAAGTCGCAGGCGATAACGTGCTGACCCACTCCAAAGCGAAAGCAACGGCTGGAACGAAAACAATGCCCGCCGCGACAACGCCAAGGATGGCGGCAAAGGCATGGCGGAGACCTTGCGCGAGCGCGCGCGACACAATGATGACGCTGTCCGGGCCGGGGCTCAGGAACATGAGGGCGTGAATGCCCAGCATGGCTATGACGAGGTTCATGTCCATGGCGGGTCACCCAACCGGAACAAACGGCCGGGACATGCGCGGTTCAAAACAGCTTCACCCATCACCGGCCCGTTCGAAAAATGAAGTCATGCACAATGATCACCGGATGATGTCGTGCGAGGTGCGGGGGGTGCCTGTCCGCAATTCCGACGTCTCTTTTCATGTGGTCGGAGACGTCATGAAGGTGCGGATCAAGCGATGCGCCGCTGTTCAGCCGCGCGGGTTTGACCGTGCGAGCATGTCTTTTGAGGAATGATGGAAGCCGCATCTTGACGTCTCCTTATCTGGCGCTGACGGGTTGGTGGTGGCCGCCAATGCCATTGACATTGCGCGTCTGAAGGTGAGACACAAATTCAAAGCCATGGATTTGCATAAGTGAGATTTATGGGTGAACACACGCGACCTCCCTCCCCTTCCTGCCGTTCGCGTCTTTGACGCAGCCGCACGCCACGGATCCTTCACTGCCGCCGCAGAAGAGTTGGGTATGACCCAAGCCGCCGTCAGTTATCAGATGAAAGTCCTCGAAGAGCGCGTGGGCGCGGCTGTGTTTGAGCGCTATGCGCGTGGTGTTGAATTGACGCCGGTCGGACGGCGCCTGTTCCAACGCGTTTCTGCCGCACTGGACATCTTGTCCGACGCCTATGGTGATGCGAAGGGCGCAAATGAAGGCACGCTGACAATCAACGCCATTCCAACCTTTGCCACCAACTTTTTGGCACAGCGGCTTGGGACGTTTCAGTGTGAAAATGCCAATCTGGCCGTGCGTTTGGAGATCAGCGAGGCGCTCACCGATTTCACCCATGACAAAGTCGATATCGCGATCCGGGGTGGGCAAGGCAACTGGGACGGGTTGATCAGCCACTTGCTGCTGCCAACGGTATTCACGCCGATGTTGTCCCCTGCCCTTGCCGAGAGCATTGGCGGCGTGACCGAGCCGGAAGACCTGATGAAACTGCCGCTCCTTTCGGACGGCGATCAACAATGGCAGAGTTGGCTTTCGAGATATGGGCTGGGCAACAGTGCAAATCCTGATGCCGCAGTTCATTCCCTTCAATCGCAGGTCATTGAAGCTGCATCAGCCGTGTCGGGACATGGCGTTGCAATGCTCACACCTGCATTTTTTCAAAATGAGTTGGAGCGCGGCCAATTGATACAACCGTTCGAGCATCTGGGAGATGATGGCAGTGGGTACTGGCTGGTCTACCCCGAAAGCCGTCGCAATGCGCACAAGATCAAGCGTTTCAGGTCTTGGTTGGACAAGGAGACACGGGCCTATCGGGACGTTTAAGCCATCAGCTGTCTTAATGTATCTGGCAGGCAATTTGTTGGTTCCATTGGCGGCGTCTATGCGAAGTTGGAAAAGCGATCTCACTGAAGGCCCAACGACATGTTGAGAAGACTGGCACCGGCGTCTGTTTCTTCCGTTCCTCCGCGGTACGCAGGGATTTTTGCCCATGGGACCGTATTGGAGGCGCCGGCCCGGATGGTCTTTCTGGCAGGTCAGATTGGCGTGGATGCACATGGCGAGACCAAGACCGGATTTGTCGAACAAACCCACCAGGCCATGGACAATGTCGAAGCCTTGCTGAGAGAGGCGCACCTCAGCCGAGACAGCATATTGCGGGTTGTGTATTACGTCACGGACGCTGCAAACCTCCAACAGTTGAGCGATCTGCGTCAGGAACGGTGGAATTCGACAGCTGCACCGGCGGTGACCACGCTCGTCGTTGCTGCCTTGGCCGCACCTGACCTGCTGGTTGAAATCGAAGTCACCGCGGGAAGCAACTTGTCATGACCTTGCCTGACATTCTGACCTTCACACTCGTCGCCGCCCTTCTGGTTATGTCGCCGGGCCCGAACGGGGTTCTGATCGCGAAAACCGTCCCGACATCCGGACGGGCGGCAGGTTTCGCCAATGTGGGCGGCTTCGTTCTAGCCTTCTACGTCCACGGGGCGTTGTCCGTTCTGGGCATCTCACTTCTTCTGATGCAGTCTGCATTGGCCTTTTCAATCCTGAAATACGCAGGCGCGGCGTGCCCGTGGACGAATGGGGCATCCGGATGGAAGACGGCAGCTGTAACCCGGTGGGCGCGTCTGTGACCCGCGGTGGAGCGGCCAATGGCCCGGCGGCGGTCTATGCGATCCGCAAATGGG
>JBCBZX010000171.1:0-6526 GCA_039815105.1 Pseudomonadota bacterium | reverse complement strand
CGTTGAAAACCTATGGTGGTCAGGGCGGTCAACAAACCGGCCTTATCACCAAAATGGTGCGCAGGGGCGGCGTGACTAACGCCGGCCCGCTTTGCAACACCGCGCAATGATAGGCCCTCAATGCCCCGATCCGTGAGCTCTACCTCAGCCGCCGTGAGAAGCGCCTCACGGAGATCACCATGGTGATATGGTCCACGCTTGGTTCGCGCCGACTGTTTTGATCCAGATTTGTCACGGTCTTGCATGAAGCACTTCCAATCTCCGCCCACTTCCACCCGGCCAACACTCGCCGAGCGCCGCTCAGCCAGATACACACGCCTTTATCTTTCCATCGTCAAGTTTATCTTGACACCGAAAAGATTGGCGCTTATTGCCAATCTAGACAGTGTCATAATGCACGGAGATTGATATGTCACCCGAACAACTTTTCGGATTATCAGGCAGTTTGGCGATGCCAGGCTGGCTGATTCTGGCCGTCAGCCCCCTCGCGCCTAAATGGGCCAACCGCATAGGCGGCGTGTTCCTACCCATTGTCCTTTGCATTTTGTATGCGGCGGCAGTGATGGCCTATTGGGCCTCCGGAGATGGCGGCTTCGACAGTTTGGCCAATGTGATGCTGCTCTTCGACACGCCCGGCGTGGCGACAGCCGGTTGGATCCATTTTCTTGCCTTTGACTTGGCTGTAGGCGGCTGGATTGTCCGGCAGGCCCGTACAAGCGGTGTGCCCCATTGGATGGTGCTCCCCTGCCTGTTCATGACGCTGATGTTTGGGCCAGTCGGTCTATTGATGTTTCTCACCATTCGCTTCGTGCGGGAGCAGCTGCATGCTGCACCATCTTCCACAATCTAACACGGCCAATCGAGCCCAGCAGGGAAAGGCAAGTCCATGACCACATTCAGCCTACCGCTAACGACGCCCGTCAATTTTAAGCCCCGCTTTCAAAAGCTAGTCGTGGAAGAGCTGGGCAATCTAACACCCTTTATGGCCATCACCGCGCTGTTTCTGGCCATGGCACTGCCAACATACATGGCGCTGCTCTTAGACGGTCGGAGTTTTCAAGGCGATGGCGTCTGGCTCAAGCCGCTCAAATTCCAGTTATCGCTCGCGATGTTTTTCGGCACGGTGGCTTGGTTCGGGCTCTACACCAGCGAAGCGTTCCGCGCTTCAAAGGCCGTTCATATCTTTGCTTATGTCGCCTGCTTTGCCGCGTTGAGTGAGATTGTCTGGATCGGCGGCGCGGCCTTTTTCGGCACCGCATCGCACTTCAACGTCTCCAGCGCATTCATGTCATCCATTTACAGCTTGATGGGGCTCTTCGCTGTCACCCTCACCGCATCGGCATTGGTGGTTGGCGTTGGCGTGTTGAGAAACCGGTCGGGCGTACTGCACCCCGCGCTCCAAGCCGCACTAGGTTGGTCAATGGTACTCACCTTCCTCGCAACCGTTGTGACGGCAGGCTATATGGCAGGCCAACCCGGCCATCTGGTCGGCGCGGAGGCCCAGCGGGCCGCTCACTGGCTCACCGGTTGGTCCACCCAAGCGGGAGATCTGCGCGTGCCGCACTTCTTTGCCACCCACGCTATGCATTTTGTGCCGTTTTTGGCTCTCGTGATTGCGGGGACAGTTCGCGGAACACTAATTCCCACCATGTTGGTTTGGGCACTTATTGCAGCGTACTCCCTCTTGGTCGCCTTCACCTTTTTACAAGCCATTGCGGGCGAACCATTTTGGAGCGGTCTTTGAGTTTGGTCGGCATTGGTGGGGATGCGCCGTATGACACATGTGCCATTTCACACATTGCCGGTGGCAAAACGTCTGCCGGGGACAGGCGGGATATGACCGCTGCAATGATCATGAATTGTCTGGCGAATTAAGCGGCTCTAACCGAGCAGACGTGGGAGTTCTGAGCTAAAGAACTCTAGCAATCTGGCCGCATCATCCTCTGCGCTATTCCAGCCGAAACTCACCCGCAGCGCGCCCTTTGCGGCGCGGTCGGCAACCCCCATAGCGGCCAACACATGGCTCTTGCCGACTTTGCCAGAGGAGCAGGCAGCGCCAGAGGAAATTGAGATGCCAGCCAAATCTGCGGCCATCAGTGCCGTTGCAGCATCCAACCCCGTGACACTGAAGCAGGATGTGTTGGGCAGGCGAGGAGCGCCTGCCCCATGCACTGACAGCTCAAAACCACCGGCTTGGGCAAAACTGGCCAAACCGAACTCCAGGGCATCTCTTAGGTGAGTTGTGCGGCGCTCAAAACCCAGCAAATCCGCCCTTGCGGCGGCCGAAGCTGCACCAAAACCCGCAATGGCGGCAACGTTCTCAGTTCCACCGCGGCGCCCCTTCTCCTGCCCGCCGCCACGAATCAGCGCTTTCGGCAAATGTTCAGGGGTCCGGGCAATGAGGGCCGCCGCCCCCTGCGGACCGCCCAATTTGTGACTTGAGATGCAGATCAGATCGGCGCCAGTGCTTTCCAAAGTGAAGCTGATTTTGCCTGCGGCTTGAACGGCATCACGAAACAGGAAGCCGCCGGTGCGTGGCGGGCGTGGTGCTATCACGCCGGTCTCGCTATTGGCCATTTGCACGGCCAGCAGGCCGGTCTCCACGGCCTGCGGAGTCCAGAGCGGCAAGCCGCTTGGGTCCACCGGGATCGGCAGAACCTCCTCATCGGAGAAACTATGGGCAGCGAGGACGGCCGCATGCTCCGTCATCAAGGGTCGAAAGGGGCCATTCTCCCGCATCTGAAGTGCCATCGCGATGGCCTCGGTCGCGCCGGATGTGAAAACCACGGCCTCTGGATCGGCATCCACCAAGGTCGCCACTTGCCGCCTGGCGGTTTCCACCATTGCACGGGCGCGGCGTCCTTCGGCATGAATGGAGGATGGATTGGTGGGCAACTCTAACGCTTTGAGCATGGCCTCGCGCGCCTCGGGCCGCAGCGGCGATGAGGCGTTGTGGTCTGCATAGATGCGGGTTTTGCGGTCGGTTTGGGGCACGTTTCAATGTCTTCTGCACCCCTTGTGCGGGATGCGGGTCGCTTTTTGTTGAATCCTTCTAGGCCATTGGCCTACAAGGCTCCAGCTGTTCCTTATTTCGTTTCGCGCCAGCGCGCTCCATACACCACACGCGCTGCGCCCACATTGCGAGTTTATATATGCCTGAAGTATTGTTCGCCGGCCCCGAGGGCCGCCTTGAAGGCCGCTACCAACCTGCCGACGACCCCAAAGCACCCATCGCCATCATTCTGCATCCACATCCGCAATTTGGCGGTAACATGAACAATGAGCTTTGCTACAAGCTGTTTTACATGTTCGTCGAGAACGGCTTTACGGCACTGCGCTTCAATTTCAGAAGCATCGGGCGCAGCCAAGGCGACTTTGACCATGGTGCCGGCGAACTATCCGATGCCGCCTCTGCGCTGGACTGGATTCAGTCCCTGCATCCCGAGAGCCGCGCGACCTGGATTGCGGGCTATTCGTTTGGTGCGTGGATCGGCATGCAACTTCTGATGCGCCGACCGGAAGTAGAAGGCTTCATGTCCATTGCCCCTTCGCCCAACCTGTACGACTTCTCTTTCCTGGCACCCTGCCCGTCTTCGGGCATCATTTTGCACGGCAGCGAAGACAAAGTGGCCCCGCCGAAGGATGTGCAGGGATTGGTTGATAAGCTGATGACGCAAAAGGGCATCCGCATCACTCAGCACACGATGGATGGCCCTGGCCACTTTTTCGAAGGCCAGCAGGACGAAGTCGTTGGAATTTGCGAGGAATATCTGCACATGCGCCTGGAGATGAAGAATTCGCCGGATCCCGAAATTCGCCTGCTGCGCTAGAAAGTCGATCTCGGGTTGGCGAAGATGATCGGATCGCAGAAATTGTGGGCCTTCCTGCGGGCGAATATTGCGCTCGTGGCCGCGACGGCGGTGTCATTTCTGGTCCTCGTGACGTTCTCGGCCGGCTTTCTGGGCGACATCATCTATTTCAACGACCCAAGGCATAAGAGCGAGCCTTTGAAGCCGTGGATGACGCCGCGCTACGTGTCCCTGTCCTACAATATTCCACGTGAGCGCGTTCATGAGCTTTTCGAACTTGGGGACGAAAAAGGTCCTCGCCAGCCGCGTGTGGGCAGAATTGCCGCGCAGATGGGCATCTCACTTGCTGAGCTGACCGAGCGCGTGCGCGAAGCCGCCGCCCAAGAGCGGGAACGCAATGACTGAGTATTTCCTCGATCTCATCCCTGAGTATGGCCTCTGGGTGATCACGTTCTGCATTGCGGTGGCATGCACGGGCATTCCTCTGCCTGCTGCCATCATCGCATTGACCTCGGGTGGGCTGGCCGCGGCTGGAGATCTGAACATTGTCGGCGTTATCGTGTGCGTGTTGCTGGCCTATCTTGTGGGTGACCAATTCGCATTCTGGCTGGCGCGGTCTTTTGGCGCGCCGCTGCTCCAGCGACTTCGCGGCATGCGGCGGGTGGCACCTTTGGTAGACCGAGGGACAGAGTTGCTGGAGAAGCGTGGGCGCATGGCGGTATTTCTCAGCCACACCGTGTTAAGCCCCTTGGGGCCTTATGTGACTTATGTTGCCGGCGCCAGTGGGATGCGCTGGAGCCATTTCACTCTTGTCGCATCGGTTGGAGCCGCCCTGTGGACGTCAGCTTATGCGCTGCTGGGTTTTTTCGCGGCAGGCCAGTTGCCCACTATCAGCGATGTGGTTGTCGGCTTCCTTGTCAGCGGCTTCGCCTTTGGGGTGTTTCTGTGCGGCCTTGTGCTGCTCACCCTGCGCTGGCGTCAATTTGAGCTGGAACCGAAACAATAGCGTTTCGGCCTATGTGCTTGCTTGATGGGCGCCCCATTTCACAGCGCATTCAGTGCCTTAGAACCCAAAAACAAACAACCTATGAGAGCGCCCCTAAAGGCCTAGCTACTTTTGCGAGAATGTGAAAGTCTAGGGTATGCAAAATGCCGCACTCATAAGATCTGTCTTGATTGTCGATGACGATCCATTCGACAGCCTCATTATTGAGCGCAATCTACGTGCTGTTATGAATGATGTGGACATCAAGGTCGTCAATGACAGCCGCAAAGCATTGGACGCCTTCCTGACGTTAAAGCCAGATTTGGTGCTGCTGGATATCAGCATGCCCCACCTGAACGGGTTTGACGTTCTCCAGGCCATTTCAGCTTCGAACGACAATTTGGCCGATGATAGCTCGTCTGTGGTTATGCTATCGGGTTCTACCAGTTCTGAAGACAAGCGTCGCGCTCTGGATATGGGAGCTGTGGCCTACCGGGTGAAGCCATCGAGCCTAGCCGGCTACTTAGAACTTGCAGGCGATCTGTTATCCAGAAAAGCCTCAGGTGATAAAGGTGGCGCATTGCTGCGCCAAGCTATCGTCAATTCATTATCTGACCTGGTACGCAGAAGGACACACGCGCACCGGGACCACCACTGGTCGCGGCGTCAATCCATAGTTTTCCAGAGCGGGCCTCGATAAGCCTCTTTGCGGTCCCCAGGCCAAGACCGCCAATGTTTGTATCATCTTCCGGCAGAACGTAATCGTCGGGAAATCCCGGCCCGTCATCGCTGACCGTCAGCGTTATCTTATCACCACTCTGTTTGATTTTGATTTCGACCGTACTGCGAGTGTTTTTTACCGCATTGTCGATCAAATTGCGCAAACCAATATCCAGAACGAATTTCTCGCATCGAATTTCACACTGTGGCTGCGTGAATTTAAGTCGCCCTAGCGGGTCCAGAATGGCTGCAATCTCCGAGCACCATCGACCGATGTCGACAGAGGACTGGACGGTGCCAATGTCCACCCGGTTTCGAATGTTCTCGACACGTTCATCGATGAGATTAAGCGCCTTGTTCACGACATGCTTGCCCGTGTTCAAAAGCTCAACTTGCTGTTCGCCAAGGCCCTCAACGTCGTCGCCTATCATGTCCAGAACAAGTTTGGCCTGTCGCATCGGGCCACGC
Source organism: Pseudomonadota bacterium (assembly GCA_039815105.1). Classification (GTDB taxonomy): domain Bacteria; phylum Pseudomonadota; class Alphaproteobacteria; order Rhizobiales; family Rhizobiaceae; genus JBCBXA01. The sequence goes on along the minus strand of JBCBZX010000171.1, from coordinate 544 downwards.
AGGTCGTGTGCGGTGGTGGAGGTCAACGCTTGAAGGTCTGCATTTATGCTGCTGACGGCCTCGAGGGATTGAGCCAGAGTTCTCTCAATACTCTTTGCCGCCGTAACCTCCTGCGCGATTCCGAATATTCCGATGATGCGGTCCTCGCCAAAAATCGGCGACAGTACCGTGCTCCACCACCTCTCTTTGCCGCCTAGACTAAGCAACTCTTCATAGGAGTGCCCGGTCTCTGAGGCGATACAGGCGCTGTAATTGTTCACCAAATTCTCTGCAACTTTTGCGGGCAGTACTTCTTCCAGGAGCTTGCCAGCAACGTGCTCATTGCGCATTCCAACATTATCCTCATAGGACCGACTAACCCGGACAACACGAAATCGATTTCGAGGTTCGCGGGCAATCAAAAAAGCTGGTAACTGCATCGCGTCGATAAAAGCACGCGCTTGCTCAAGGGTATATGTCATATGGTAAGAAATTTCCCAGTCCTGCAACACTCAAACGTCCGGCGGAATGCCGCCGAGTCTGAGACTTGGGCGCACTTTGACTT
>JBCBZX010000038.1:0-15155 GCA_039815105.1 Pseudomonadota bacterium | reverse complement strand
GGCGTGCGAGAACAAGATGGACGATATTGTCCGTCATATCGTGCTCGCCATAGGTGATGTAAATCTTCTGGCCGGAGATGCGGTATGTGCCGTCACCTTGAGGAACGGCCTTGGTCTTCATACCGCCAAGGTCAGAGCCGGATTGCGGCTCGGTGAGGTTCATGGAGCCTGTCCATTCGCCAGAAATCATCTTGGGCAGATAGATGGCCTTCAACTCGTCCGAGCCATGGGCTTCGATGGCCTCCACAGCACCAATGGTCAAAGTCGGGCACAAGCCAAAGCCCACAGAACCCGAGTTCCACATTTCCTGAATGGCCACGCTCATCAGGTTCGGCAGGCCCTGACCGCCATAATCGGGGTCACCAGACAGAGAATTCCAGCCAGCTTCACGCCAGGCTGTGTACAGTTCAATCCAGCCCGGAGGTGTCGTGACAATCGCATCCTTGAGGGTGGAGCCAACCTCATCGCCAACTTTATGCATCGGCGCGATTTCTTCCGTTGCAAACTTGCCGCCCTCTTCCAGAATGGCATCCACCAGATCGTCAGACAAATCACCATAGCGGCCCGCCGCCATATCTTTGGTCAGATCTGCAATCGCATCCAGGGTGAAGGCGATCTCTTTGACAGGCGCTGTATACATGTGTCTTCCTCCGCTTTCCCGCACATTACGTAAACGTCAATCAACTGGCAAGCGTGACATTCGCCCCAGTTTCGTGCGAACGGCGCCAGATTTATGCCGCCATTGCTTATACCCACGCTCTACAACGCCATGTCCAGCCGAGCATGGTCGGCTGAGCGTAAACCACGCTGCGGAACCTCGCAGGCCCTACGCGGACAGAGCGATCAATTTGCGCACCGTATTGAGGTTTCTCATGGTCCCGCCATATCTGGGGTCTTTCATGGCGTCCAGGCGCAGGCGCGACTTGCCCATGCCAGATGGAAAATGCACATAGATTTCGCGCCGGGCGCTGCCCTCCGCCATTGCAACAAGTTCGTCAGTCACGCCGCCAGCGCCTGCCAGCGGGTCGCCGTCCCACGCGGTCGGTAAAAACAGAATACCCAATTGATTGGGCGCAGCATCGGGAAAAGGATTGGCGTTGTGGAGCGCCGTAAGGTCCGCCCACGTGCGAACAAGCACATTTGTGGCGAGCCCAACCTCTTGTTTCAACGCCGCCTCCAACAGGTCCACCAACTCAGTTTCAGATGCATCGGACCGAAACACAAGGTTGCCGCTTTGGATATAGGTTTGCGGTTCCATCAACCCTGCGCGGGCCGCGAGCGACACCAAATCCTTCATGGACAACCTGCCCGTACCGCCCACATTCACTGCCCTGAGCAACGCAACATATGAGTTCATCTGCAAAGCACCTTTCAAAACTGCGCGAAGTATGGCTTGGCTGGGGGCGTGACGATAGAGCCCCAAATATTGAAAGCCCTGGCCGCAGGCGAGCTGGCGATCCTGCCGACAGAGACGGTTTACGGCCTGTGCGCCGATGCAACGCAGCCAAACGCAGTGTCTGCCATCTATGCCGCAAAGGGCCGACCAAGCTTCAATCCACTCATCGCCCATGTCTGTGGTGTGGAGATGGCAGAGCGATACGGTTTGCTTGATGAACGAGCCCACAGGCTGGCATCTGTATTCTGGCCTGGACCCCTCACACTCGTGGTGCCGGCCAGGCCGGAGGCGCAGCCGCCACTGGCGAAGGCCGTGCAGGCAGGATTGCCCACCCTCGCCCTGCGGCACCCCCATGGGCCAATTGCCGATGCCGCCCGTGCACTCGGGCGCCCGCTGGCCGCACCCAGCGCAAACCTTTCGGGCCAAGTGAGTGCCACGCGGCTGGACGACATTGAAGCCGATTTTCCCGGTCTGGCATCCATGGCAGGCGAAGCGCCAACGGTGGGCCTTGAAAGCACCATCGCGCGGATGGGCGACGACGCCATCACAATTTTACGCCCCGGACCCGTGTTGGCCCAAGACATCGCGGCGGCTTTGCCGGGAACTCCGGTCCACGAATTGAACAGGGGCGGATCTGAACAGGATGCCGACATCCAGGCACCGGGGATGATGGCATCGCACTACGCGCCGCGCGCCCGCGTGCGACTGAACGCAAGGCCAACCGACGACGACGCCTACATGGCGTTTGGCCCGATTGCCGACATGCCGCACAATTCAGACCGCGTTTTCCAGCTCAGCGAAACGGCTGATCTGGTGGAGGCTGCGCGCAATTTATATGAAGGCCTTCACACTCTCGACGCCAAAAATCCATCCGTAATCGCAGTTGCAGCCATCCCGCACACCGGCCTTGGTATAGCAATCAACGACCGACTGTCCCGTGCTGCGGCCCCTCGACCAACAAAAGAGCCAGGGTCCCGCTAGCCCCTTTAGCCTTTGGCAAGGCCGGATTACCGGGTCGTTACACTTGGTTGGAGTTTGTTCACCCTTCCCTCGTCTTGAGACGAATTTAACCAGACCGATTAAGTGGATGGGAGCCTGACCACGCTAGATTGCACTTCGACCGGACAACAAAAACCACCGGCAAACGCCATCACCAAGATGGCACCCAGCTGCAAAGCAAGCAGCGCTTAACCGCCACCAAGAGCGGGCCGTGAAAACCGGCAAGAGACCACCCGGCCAGAAGAGTTGGGGGCTCTCAGGAGAGGCAAATGAGGCGTCAAATGAACCAACGTGCAAGCTCTGCATCTGCGACCGCTCCAGTGTGGGCGGGTCGCGCCATGCGGCTCGATCCATTCCATCTGCCCATGCAGTTTGGCTATCAAACACCCATGGGGCAGGCATCCGTGTCGGTGACCGAAACTGGCGTCGTGATGCGCCGTGAGCTGCCTTGCGGCTTGCCAATGTCCATCGCTTTGCCGCTGGGCGCCTTTGAGGGCGTGGCCGCACGGGTGACCGAAAATGATGGCGAGATCGCCGTGACGCTGGAGCTGCTGCATTCAGACCCGGACATGTGCGTTCCGCTTCTTGTGTCCGACGCGCTGGAAGACGCCGCGGCCGATTGGCACGCTTGGGTCGAGACAACAGGCCTTCCCATGGTGATGATCGATCTCGACGGAGTGGCCAAACCGGTGGACGGTTTCATGGGTGCTGCCGCCAAGGCTGACCCCGCCCCACGACGCCGCTCCATGACACTGCGCCGTCGCCGCCCACGCATTTTCCTCAAGCGCCAGCCGGGCCAGGCCGCACCGCGCCTGCGCATCCATGGTCGCCAGGTGATCTCGGAAGGCGTGTAGCGCCTTCGCTCAACCACCTCCAGCAAAGCTCCCAGCCGGCGAAGAGCCGGCCGTCAACCGTTTGCCGCACCCGCGTAGCGAGCCCGAAGGTCTCCAGCGTGAGCGCAAATAGACCGAGCGCAAGTTAGGCGTAAATCGCCCAGACGAAGCCGATAAAGACGATCCAGCCAGTGACCGAGTTGGATCGGAAAAGGGCCAGGCATTGCGCCGGGTCCCCTGGGTCAAGCTGGCGTATCTGCCAGCCCATATGCCCAGCTGCGGCAAGAAGACCAATCCACGCCGGCAGCGGTGCGCCCGACAACCAAACCGCAACTGCGAACAGGGTGAGCGCCAATCCATAAAAGCCGGCGATCCAAATGTGCACATGATCGCCAAACAGACGCGCGGTGGATCGCACACCCATCAGCGCATCGTCCTCAATGTCCTGCAGCGCGTAGATGGTGTCATACCCGATGGTCCATGCCACGCACCCCAGATAGAGTGCGATAGCTGGCGGCGGTAAAAAGCCCAATATGGCTGCAAACCCCATGAGCGCACCCCAGGAGAAGGCCAGCCCAAGCACCGATTGCGGCCAGTCCGTGATGCGTTTCATGAATGGATAGGCGGCAACCACCAGCAAGGAGCACAGGCCGACGACGACTGCGAAAAGATTGAACTGAACCAGCACCACGAAGCCAACCAGTGCTTGAACCACCATGAAGGCGACGGCCTCAGACACGCTGAGGCGGCCGGACGGCAGGGGCCGCGACCGGGTGCGCTCAACGCCAACATCCAGCTTCCTGTCCACAATGTCATTATAGGTGCAACCCGCGCCGCGCATGGCGACGGCACCAACGAAATACAAAAACATGTGGCCCACATTCAGTGATTGGGTCCACTGGCCAACCAAGGCCACCGACCACCAGCACGGCCATAACAGCAACCACCAACCAATGGGTCGGTCCCACCGCGCAAGTTGCGCGTAAGGCCAAATGGCAGGCGGGAGCAGGCGATAGACAAAACTCCCTGACGGAGCGTCGGACACGCGGTCGCGCGCATGAACATCATCATTGGCCGATGTGCTGGAGTGCACGCGGTCAATATTGTGGTCCACACGTTCACCGGCGGGAACGGGAAGATTCTCAGATGGATCAGACTTATCGGTCATGTATATGGGACGTGGCGCGATTGCCTCCGTCGGTCAAGCTGCTACAGACGCGCATATGACCGATGAGCTCGCAAATCCCAGCCCGACCAACATCCTACTCATTGGCAGCGGGGGGCGAGAACATGCCCTGGCGTGGAAAATCGCGCAGTCACCTTTGGTGGGCGATCTGTGGGTGGCTGGCGGCAATGCTGGCATAGATCGCATCGCGCACAATGCGGGTTTGGACGCGTCCGACCATGAAGGCGTGATCGCTTTCTGCCAAATGAACGAGATCGGGCTCGTTGTGGTCGGTCCTGAAGTACCGCTGGTCGCCGGCTTGGTGGATGATTTGACCGCGAACAACATCTTGGCCTTCGGGCCCACGCGAGCCGCCGCGCAATTGGAGGGCTCGAAGGCTTTCACCAAACGCCTTTGCGACCGGATGCAAATTCCCACGGCAGGCTATGGGCATTTCGAAGACGTCGCCAGTGCCCGCGCCCACGTGACCGAACAGGGAGCACCCATCGTTGTAAAGGCTGATGGTCTTGCGGCGGGCAAGGGTGTGACCGTCGCGATGACACTCGACGAGGCGTTGGCCGCCATTGACGATTGCTTCAGCGCCGAAGGTGCCCAAGTGGTGATCGAAGAGTTTTTGGAAGGCGAAGAGGTTTCGCTCTTTTGCGTCTGCGATGGGCACGTTGCGCGCCCGCTCACCACCGCCCAGGATCACAAGAGGGTCGGCGACGGCGACACCGGCCCGAACACCGGGGGGATGGGCGCCTACAGCCCGGCGGCAAACATGAGCCACGGGCAATATGAGGACGCGATAAAACACATTATCGAGCCCACCATGCGCGGTATGGCGGAAGCGGGCACGCACTTTGCCGGAGTGCTCTATGCCGGGCTTATTCTCACCCGGGATGGCCCCAAGCTGATCGAGTATAATTGCCGATTTGGCGATCCAGAGTGCCAGACGCTGATGGTGCGTATGCAGTCTGACATCGTGCCGCTTCTCATGGCTGCCGCAAATGGGGATGTGATGGCCGCACCAGATATTGAATGGTCTGATGATGCGGCCCTTACCGTCGTGATGGCTTCCAAGGGCTATCCAGGAGCTTACGAAAAGGCCACGCAGATCAATCACATCCCGGCCGACTCCGACGATCTTGTGGTCTTCCACGCCGGCACCGCCCAGCACGACGATACGTTGCTGGCAATTGGCGGGCGTGTGCTCAATGTCACGGCGGCCGCCCCATCCATCGCTGAGGCTCAAAGGCGCGCCTATGCAGCAGTCGATGCTGTGGATTGGGACGAAGGGTTTTGCCGCCGCGACATTGGCTGGCGCGCTATTTAGGCTGCGATGAGCTGCTGAAGCCCCAAACGCAGATCTTCCCTGAAGGCTCGCTCCTCAAGCTCCCGGTTCGCGCCGGACCGCAGCACCGCCGAGGGATGGATCGTCAGAAACGCGGGCGTGCCGTTCGCGCTCCGCTCGGTCGTGCCGCGCCGCGCGGTGATCTCATCTCCCCGCCCGGTCACAGCCCGTGCTGCGGTCGCGCCCAAGGCGACGATCAGTTTGGGCTCAATGATCGCAATTTCCTGGTCCAACCAGAACTTGCACATGTCCACCTCCCCCGCATTGGGTTTGGCATGAATGCGTCGCTTGCCTCTCCGGTCGATCTTGGGGGTGAACTTGAAATGCTTCACAGCGTTGGTGACGTAGGCCTGGCTCCTGTCGAAGCCAATGGCGTCCAGCGCGGCATTGAACAATTGACCCGCCGGGCCAACGAACGGCTCGCCCACCAAATCCTCCCGGTCGCCGGGCTGCTCACCGACAAACATCACTTTGGCATCATCGGGTCCTGCACCAAAAACTGTCTGAGTGGCATTGCAATGGATCGGGCAACGGGTGCAAACGGCGGCCCGGGCGCGCACCTCATCCAAAGTTCCAGCGACCGGAAGAGGCCCGGTCTCGGCGAGTTCTGCGCGGAACCGCTCGGTCACCTTTCGTGCCCGCAGCGGCGGTTGGCTGGCCTCCCGCTCCCGCATCTCTTGAACGCGCTTTTCTGCGTCGGCGATGAGGCCGGGAATCAGCTCGGTCTCCGGCATGTTCTTCCAATATTTCTTGGGCATCTCCGCCTGCATGGCTTTGATTTTCACCCGCGCCGGATTGAAAATGTTTGCGTAATAGGTCTTCCAAAGCTCGTCGGTCTCGTCAGCGGGCACACTGCCCGTCTCCACCGGCGCGGAAAACGACACCCGGCCATCGCGGAAATGCGAACACCCTTTTGGCGTTGCGATCATCCAGTCCATGTCGGCAAATCGCTTGGCAAAAAAGGATGATGTCCGCTCCACAATATAGTGGTCGGGCTCAAACCATGCGTAGAACGCCCGCCGGTTGGCGCTGATGGGTTCCACCTCCCGAAACCGCACGAACGCATGCATCTTATGCACGTCCCGGCGTATGTTTTTGGCCAGCTTTTCCGCACGATCAACGGCGGCATCTGCGCGGTCAGCCAACAGGCCACGATGGGTCTGCAGCCGCTGAAGCAAGCCATACATAAGCGCAAATCTCTGCGGGTCCGAGTGGCAGATCACCTGGCGCGCGAGATCGATAAACGCCTTGGTGGCAATGATCTCATGGGCATTCTCAGATGGCGCTGGAAGGGCCGTATCCGAGCAGCCGGCGAACAGATCGCCACCTCCGTCTGCAAAGCGCCAATCGATCTCTCCGGCGGAAACACCGGCGGCCAGCAGGGCCCGCGCCGCGTCCCGCCACACGTCAAACGTTCCCAGTATGGGCAACTGCACCGTAAACACGACCAAACCTAAATAAGCGCCAATTGCTGCGGTGGCGCAAACCGGCTTCGCAACTGAGCGTCATCAGTCATGAAACCAGGCGACCAATCCAGCGCAGTAATGAAGGGCTTGGCCTTGCTCACAATCGCGCCAATGCGCTTGAGGTCATCATAGCGCAATTTGCGATGGCGGCGGCTCGAGAGGATGCGGTTCACCGTTTTGGTGCCAAAGCCCGGCACGCGCAAAAGCATGGCGCGGTCCGCGCGGTTCACATCCACCGGAAAGTGCGCACGGTTTGCCAAAGCCCAGGCGAGTTTTGGATCGACTTCAAGATCGAGATTGCCGTCGGCGAAGGGCGAGACGATTTCGGGCACTGAGAAGCCATAGAACCGCATCAGCCAGTCCGCCTGATAAAGCCGATGCTCTCGCACCAAAGGCGGCTTGATGAGCGGAAGGTTTGACGATGAATCCGGAATAGGGCTGAAGCCGGAATAATAGACGCGCTTCAAACGGTAACTGGAGTACAGCCGGTCGGACGATTGCAAAATCGTTGCATCAGAAGAACCATCAGCTCCGATGATCATCTGCGTGGACTGGCCCGCAGGAGCAAATTTCTTGGCCCGGCGGCCCGTATGGGTTTTGTCCTTGGACCCTTCAATGCCCAGCCGAACATCACCCATGGCCTTACGGATTTCTCCGGGTTTCTTTTCGGGCGCCAGCTCGCTGACAGCGTTATCGGTGGGTAGCTCCACATTGATCGACAGCCGGTCCGCATAGAGCCCCGCCTCTTCAATCAGCTGCGGCGAGGCGTCGGGAATGGTCTTTAGATGAATGTAACCCCGAAATCTGTGGGTCGTCCGCAACTCCCGAGCGACACGCACCATGGCAGCCATGGTGTCGTCTGACGATTTGATGATGCCCGAAGACAGAAACAGCCCCTCAATGTAATTCCGCCGGTAGAACTCCAACGTCAGCGTGACGATCTCATCAGGCGTAAAGCGGGCGCGCTCCACATTGCTCGACACCCGATTGATGCAATAGGCGCAGTCATAAATGCAGAAATTCGTCATCAGAATTTTCAGCAAGGAAATACAACGACCGTCGGGGGCATAGGCATGACAAATACCGCTGCCCGTCGTTGAGCCCAGGCCCTTGCCGCCTGCTGAATCGCGCCGTGTGGTCCCACTGGATGCGCAAGACGCATCATACTTCGCAGCGTCGGAAAGGATTGCCAGCTTATCGATAAGTGTATGCGCCATATGTTCATGATACGTTCCAATTTCGGAAATGTCACCAGCCCTTGCCCCTCGCCAGACATGAAATAGCGCGGCGCGGCGACGCAGTTCATTCAACGGTGACAATGGGGGCGCGCTGTCTACAGCTTGGACCGGGTGCTTTGGCTGAACGTATCGGCGCGATGCTCCGCCAGTCCCTGGGCCATGGACCGTTCCATGTTCAGCATTCTATCGATGGCTGTTTCGATGGACCGGTCCTGCTCCCCACCACTGTTTGCAAGGTTCTCAAGATAGGTCCGTGTCCAGGCTGCGATGTCGTTGGTGGCGATGTGATCATAGGACAGTGTGTGGCGGCGGATACGGGTAGCCGCGCTCATATTCAGCGCCTCGGCGATGGAATCAGCGCATTGCTCAATGTCATGGGGGTTGACCAGCAGGGCCGATTTGAGCTCTTCAGCGGCGCCGGCAAATTGTGACAGGATCAGAACGCCAGGATCATCTTCGTCCTGCGCGGCAACAAATTCCTTCGCCACCAAATTCATTCCATCAAACAAGGGTGTTACGAGTGCAACCCTCGAATGGCGGTAAAGACCTGCCAACTCTTCCCGCGGCAAAGGGCGGTGAATATATTGGATTGGGGTCCAGTCAACGGTTCCGTATGCGCCATTAATACGCCCGGCCAGCGCCTCCAGCTGATGCCTAATATCATCATAGGCATCGACTCCTGCACGGGTGGGCGGCGCAACCTGCAAAAATTGAACACGGCCATGCCAGTGCTGATTTTCAGGCTTTTCCAAGAACCGTTCATAGGCCTCAAAACGCTGGGGCAAACCCTTGGAGTAATCGAGCCGGTCCACACCAATCAAACGGGCAAAGGGAGGCGCCGGACGCTCGGCCGCAGCCCGTTGCGCCATCTTGCGGAACCCTTTGGTATCGATGGAAATCGGAAAGGCCGCGATGCGCACCTGGCGCCCTTCAACAGCCATCGCTCCATTGGGCAGAAGCTCGGCACCGACGGCGCGCTGACAGATATCGATCAGGTTTGACACATCTCGGGCGGCCTGAAGCCCGACTAGGTCATAGGCGCACAGGCCCCGGGTGAGCTTTTTCCATTCCGGCACTGCCCGTAGGGTCTGCACATCGGGTACGGGTATGTGCAGAAAGAAACCAATCGGATTCTTTACGCCCAGTTTTCGCAATTCCCGCGCCACCGGGATCAGCTGATAGTCCTGCACCCAAATGGTGTCGTCTGGCTTGAGGTGCGGCACCAGGCTCTCAGCGACCCTTTTGTTCACCCGCCAATAGGCGGGCGAAAACTGGGTCTGCATCTCCATCAAATCCACTCGACCGTGAAAGATGGGCCAGAGCACCGAATTGGCATAACCCAGATAATAATCCTCTTGGTCAGCGTCGCTGATCTGAAAGTGGGCGATGTCGAAATCAGCCCGGTGGTGGACGGTCAGCTCGGTTGAGGGTTGCTCATAGGTCTGTGGGTTCGCGCCAATCCAAAGGCCGCCCATCTCCTCAAGCGATCCGCGCAGGGCCACCACGAGGCCACCCGCATCCCCCGCTCCGTCAACGGAGGGGGCGCGGTTTGAGACTACGATCAGTCGACCCATTGATGTGCATTCTTGTAGGAGATAGCAGCGCTCGCGATGAAATGGTCAAGTTACCTTAGGTAGGCTACGCGTCAGAACGGTCAATTGCTTGCTGTCACCAAAGCCCGGTTCAACCACGCTTTGAAGCTGCGCGGCGTGGATGTGCAATATTGAGCCCTGGTGGGCTCCGGTCCGATCTTGACGCTGATGCCGCCTTTGGCATTGACCCATTCAAACGCCGCTTCGTCTGTAACGTCATCACCAGCGAAAAACGGTTTGCGCCCTGCGAATTGCGGTTCGCCCAAAATCGCTTCCATGGCACCGGCCTTGCTCGCGCCGTCGGGCCGAATTTCAACGGCCATCTTGGCATGTTGAACGTCGAAGCCCTCATGGCCTTGCACCAGAGCCTCTGCAAAGCTGTGCGCCTTGTCTTCACAGTCCGGATGCGCCCTGAAATGCAGAACAATCCCCGTCGTCTTGTCCTCGATCAACAGGCGTGGGTCTGAATCGGCAAATGCCCGAACGGACTCCTTGAGTTGCTCAAGTTTGATCTGATCCACATCATCGGCCAGACGCCGCTTGCCATTGATGCGCAGTTCAGCCCCGTGACCGCCAGCCATGGCACCTGGAAACTCGGCCATAAAGTGCTCCAGGTCATCAATTGCGCGACCGCTCACAATAGCGATTGCGCCTTGATGTTTGGCCGCCAGGCGACTGAGAAGCACCCCATCATGATCTTCGAATATGACGGCATCGGGCGTGGGGGCGATGTTCACCAACGTTCCATCGAAATCGAGCATCATGGCATGGGCGTCTGGATCGTATCGCAAATCATCCAGATGTGATGGCACGTCGCCCATGTCATTGGTCCCATCATCGGGTGCGCGGTCCGCATGCGGCACCGGGCAGAATCCGATCAAGCCGTAATAGTCGGTATCGGGATACATGTCTCCTCCATTCAAACCAACGCCGGATTGCAGGCTTCATCCACAATCTATCTCTGACCCGCACCTTGCTAGCAGCAATGCTGGGCAAAGTTGGGGCCAGACCGGAAGACATTGGCCCGATTGGAACTGATGAAGACGAATTTTGGTTCCAAAAATCCCCTTCAAACCAGGAAATGCAAATCCCACTTGAAAAGACAGCAACAAGGGCGCAGTTGGAGCGCCATCCAACCCATTTCCGCCAGAAGCGTTAGTGAAAAAATGTCTCAGACCGCTGCCGAAGCCGCCAATTTGGATGAAATTGAAGAGACCGCCCGCGCCCGGGGCCGCGATGTGGTGGCCACGGAAATCGCTGGCTTGCGCGCTCTGGAAGAAAGCCTGGGCGATGCGTTTATTGCGGCGGTCAAATTGTTGCTTGGTTGCCAGGGCCGCGTGATCGTTTCGGGCTTGGGCAAATCCGGCCACGTGGCGCACAAAATTGTGGCCACCCTGTCGTCCACCGGCAGCCCGGCCATTTTCGTACATGCCACCGAAGCCGCCCATGGCGATCTGGGTATGATCGGGCGTGACGATGTGGTCGTGCTCATCTCCAATTCCGGTGAGACCAGTGATCTGGTGCCCGTGATGCAACATCTGCACCGGCTGCGCATTCCCATGATCGGCATCACATCAGGTGCAGAGTCCACCCTTTCGCGCAATGCCACAGTGGCTCTGGTCTTACCGAAAGCTCAAGAGGCCTGCCGCCACGCGATTGCGCCCACAACGTCAACGACCATGACGCTGGCTCTCGGCGATGCCCTGGCTATGGCAGTGATGGACTTGCGTGGCTTTAGCCGTGATGATTTTGCCATGCTTCACCCTGGCGGTTCCATCGGCCTGCGCCTGATGAAAATGGGCGAGATCATGCATAAGGGTGAGCGCCTTCCGATGGTGGATCTCGACACGCCCATGGAAGATGTCATCGTGGAGATGACCTCCAAGACGTTTGGAATCGCGGGCGTGAGGGATGAGGACGGGCTTTTGTGCGGCGTGGTCACCGATGGTGATTTACGTCGAAATTTCGGACGCATCACCACCGCGACGGCCAAAGACGTTATGACGGAGAAGCCGACGGTCATCCCCGCTTCAACGCTGGCGGAAGACGCATTGCGCGTATTGCACCGGTCCAAAGTGACGGCGATGTTTGTGGTCAATGATGATCACGCGGAGGCAGGCATGCGTGCCGAAGGCTTGGTGAACGTACACGATTTCCTACGTCTTGGCCTAAGTTAGGCGCTAGCTTTTTTGCAAATGCTGACACTCAGGAACGGGCGTCACCACGCTGCCATCAGCAAAAAACAGTCGTAGATTTTCCACTGTGAGATCGCCCATCGCTCGGCGGGTTTCCACGGTGGCGCTGCCCATATGAGGCATCAAAACAACGTTCTCGAGATTACGTAAACCCATCGGCACGTGGGGTTCGTCTTCAAACACATCCAGCCCGGCGGCTCCCAGCCTGCCATCTTGCAAAGCGGCGACCATTTCCGGCTCGTCCACCACGGTGCCCCTCCCGATATTGATGAATGTGCCATCGGGGCCCAAGGCCTCCATGACCTCTCGGTTGACGATGCGCCGGGTGGCGGCACCACCTGGAACAATGGAGACCAGCGTGTCGACATCGGCGGCCATGGCCACAAGGTCATCATAATAGCGATAGCCGCTACCCGCTTTCTCATTGCGCTGGTGATAGACAATGGTGATGCCAAAAACCTCAAGCTTTCGCGCCAGCGCCTCGCCAATGCGGCCAAACCCTAAGATCCCCACCGTCGACCCTTCGATAGAGCGCGTAAGCGGCGCGCTCCCCTTGGCGGCCCAGTCCCCAGACCGCGCCCAAGCATCATCCCGGACGAGGCGGCGCGACACCGCCAGCAGCAGCAACAGCCCAAGATTGGCAACATCTTCGTTCAGCACGTTGGGAGTGTGCGTCACCATCACTCCGCACTCGGCCGCCTCACTGGCAGGGATGCCGTCATATCCGACGCCATAACCCGAAATGATCTTCAGGTTGGGCATGGCCTCCAGCGCACCGGGTACCAGTGACACACCACCATAGACACATATGGCTTCAATTTCGGGCCCGCGCTCGATGAGAAAGGTCTGCATGTCGTCCAAATGGGCGTCTTCGAATACGGTAAAGATCTCCGCAAGCTGCGCGCGCATGCGGTCGGTGGCGCCACCCACCAGCAACAGATTGGGTTTCCTACCGGCCATAGACGGATCTCCTGAAGCTGGCCCTGCCCTTTGCAGGCGCCACGTGACATAAATGCCTGCATGCAGGTCGCACCACAAGCCGCCCATCAGCATAACAAATACGCAGGCGGCGGTGAGGGAGAGGTTAAGTTGGCAAGGATAGCATTTTTGGGAACCGGCCTCATGGGAGCACCCATGGTGCGCAACCTGTTGAAAGCAGGTCACACCGTGACCGTCTGGAACAGGACAACGGCCAAAGCACAGCCATTGCAGGCCGATGGCGCAAAGCTTGCCATGCGCCCGGATCAAGCGGTGGAGGCCGCGCAATTCGTCATCACTATGGTCACAGACGGCCACGCTTTGGCAGAGCTATTGTGGACCCAGAACGTCGCCGATACGCTGGCCCCAGGCGCAATTGTGATCGATATGAGTTCCGCCCGCAAAGCTGATGCCGAGGCGACGGCAGCCAAACTCAAACAACAAGGCCATGATGCTTTGGACGCGCCAGTTTCCGGCGGCACCAGGGGTGCTGAGGACGCATCACTGGCGATCATGGTGGGCGGCGAACGGGCAGCCTATGAGATGGCGGCCCCAATTCTGGCCGCCCTCGGGCGACCTGTGCATGTGGGGCCTGCGGGCACAGGCCAGTTGGCCAAGCTGATAAACCAATCCATCGTGGCAACTGCCATCGGGGCCGTGGCGGAAGCCACCGCCTTGGCGCAGGCAGGTGGCGCGGACCCGGCAGCCCTACGCGCGGCGCTGAAAGGTGGGTTCGCAGATTCCATCGTTTTGCAACAGCATGGCGAGCGCATGCAAAGCCGGAACTTCGAGCCCGGAGGTCCGTCTAAGCACCACCTCAAAGATCTGCGCAACACGCAGGAGGTCGCCTACGACCTTGGCTTAACTCTGCCGCTCGTGAACCATATGCTGGCGCGATACACGCACCTGGTTGAGACCATGGATGGCGGAGACAAAGACCATTCGGCGATCTTTCTCGAACTGATGAACACCAACGGTAAAGCGAACACATGAAAGCGCTCATTGTAGGTGCCGCCGGCATGATCGGCACCAAGCTGGTCCACCATTTGCTGCAAGACGATGCTTGGCGCTCGCGTTTAAGTAGGCTGGACTTGCTCGACATTGTTTCAGCGCCGCCAGCGCCAAGCGACACCGTCACCGTGAACAGCCAAGTGGGTAGCCTCACCGACGCAGCCGTCATTTCCCGCATCGCGGCTGCACGCTATGACATCATAATCCATCTGGCGGCCATTGTGTCAGGCGAGGCCGAGCGGGATTTTTCCAAGGGCTGGACCATCAATGCCAAAGCCTCATGGAATTTGCTGGAAGCATTGCGCCAACAACATGAGGCCAGCGGCGGCACCTATTGCCCGCGCTTTGTCTGCGCATCATCGCTCGCGGTTTTCGGCCCGCCCTTCCCCGATATCATTCCCGATGATTTTCGGTGCGCACCCATGACAAGCTACGGTGCCCAGAAAGCGGTCATGGAGCTTCTCGTCTCCGATCATTCCCGCAAGGGCCATATTGACGGCATCAGCTTGCGCCTGCCCACCATCTGCGTGCGGCCCGGCAAGCCCAACGCCGCGGCATCCTCTTTCTATTCAAGCATCATTCGCGAACCGCTATCGGGGCAGCGTGCAAGACTTCCCGTGGACACAAGTTTGCGGCACTGGTTCGCCAGTCCGCGATCCGCCGCCGGCTTTTTGGCCCATGCCGCAAGCATCAAACTGGATGCGCTAGGCGGCAGTCGCGCACTTAACTTGCCCGGCGTCAGTTGCACGGTTGAAGAGCAAATCGAAGCCCTGCGCGCGGTGGCGGGGGACGAGGCCGTCGCCCTCATCGACCATGAGCCCGACGCCGACATACAGGCCATCGTCAACCATTGGCCCCGAAACTTCGACCCTTCAACCTTCGAAGGCTAAACCGTTGGCGCCGTCGAGCGCGGCAAGGTCAACGGCCG
>JBCBZX010000107.1:0-9627 GCA_039815105.1 Pseudomonadota bacterium | reverse complement strand
TGCGCTGGTCCAGCTTTGCGTCAGTTTTGCGGGCCCAATGAAGACGGGTCACACCTTCTAGGCCCCGACCTTCTAGCAATGAGGTTTTAAAATTGAGCTAAATCGAACCAGACCGATGCGCTTCGTGCCAACGCAACACTTCCACAGTCGGCTTTTCGGCGGCTTACCCATGGTGAGTGGCATGGTGTGATGCCACCATGATGGGGACAATCGCTATGCAAGCTTCGCTCTGGCGGAGTCATATTCTTGCACCAGGCGGTCGACCATCTTTTGCACGCTCTCAACAGCCTTCACAGCGCCTACGCCTTGTCCGGCACCCCAAATATCCTTCCAGGCCTTGGCGGCCTTGTCGCCGCCAAAATCCATTTTGCTCGGGTCGGCTTCCGGCAGGTTTTTAGGATCCATGCCTGCCGCTTCGATGGACTGACGCAGATAGTTGCCGTGAATGCCGGTGAAAAGGTTTGAATAGACGATGTCATCGGCCACCGCTTCCACAATGGTCTCCTTATATCGCTCATCCGCCCGTGCCTCTTGCGTCGCGATGAAGGGCGAGCCCACATAGGCCATATCCGCGCCCATGGCCTGGGCCGCCAACACGCCTCCACCGGTTGCGATGGCGCCACCAAGCAATAGTGGCCCGTCAAACCACTCACGTATTTCGTTGATGAGTGCGAAGGGCGACAGCTTACCTGCGTGACCGCCTGCGCCATTGGCAATGGCAATCAGCCCGTCGGCGCCCTTGCGGATGGCGCTGTTGGCATGGCGATTATTGGTAATGTCGTGCAGCACAATGCCCCCATAGGAGTGTACGGCGTCATTCACCTCCGGCACAGCGCCCAGCGACGTGATTACGATGGGCACCTTGTGTTTCACCGTCAGTTCCAGATCTTTCATCAATCGGCTGTTGGATTGATGGACGATTTGGTTGACAGCGAAAGGCGCGGCTTTGGCGTTGGGATTGGCCGCATCATGGGCCGCCAGTTCTTCAGTCAGCTGCGAAAGCCAGTCGTCCAATTGCTCCACCGGTCGTGCGTTCAGCGCTGGGAAAGCGCCGATAACGCCAGCCTTGCACTGCGCCAATGTGAGGGGCGGGTGCGAAATAATGAACAATGGCGACGCGATGGCGGGCAGCCGAATGCCAGTGTCTGGGCCCATTTTCAAATTGTTTGGAAGGGTCATAAGGGCCTCACTAATTCTTACGTTAACGTAAGCGTAAATTGAAATGAATTGACATTCAAGCGGGAAGTGCAGTCGGTTGCCTAAGAGTGTCTATTTCAGCCCGCGCTCATGATCAAAGCAGATGACTTTGGAAAATAGCAGCTGACCAATGGCCAAGCCAAAGACGGCCGCTGCCTCACCAGGATCGATAATGGATCGCGTGAATTTCGACCGCCAAGACTGCAAGACTTCTGGCGTTCTGATGGCTGGATTGAGCGGGCTGCTTCACGGCATGGTTTTGCCTTCCTGACTTTATCTTTCGTCGCTTAACCGAACGGTTACGCTAGGACCGTATCCTCTTGTTGAATGATGGCTATGCCGCACGACTCCGACTGCGAGTCTTCGGCGGACGGTGGAAAACAATGCTTCAAGACCTTCTTCAACTGGCAGGCAAAGACGATGCTGATAGCCGGGGCGTGCTCATCGAACAGCTCTCCAACATGTTCCTCGATGATGAAGCCGATCACAGCGACAGCGAAGAAGAGATGTTCACCGATGTGATGACCGATCTCATCAATGGTGTTGACCAGGATGCCCAGATACGTGTTTCCAACAAATTTGCTGACGCAGACAACACTCCTCGGCCTATGGCACGCCGCCTTGCCTTCAATGATGAAGCAGCAGTCGCTGCACCCGTTCTGGAACGCTCGAACGCGCTGACCGATGATGATTTGGTGGAGGTTGCTGAAAGCAAGTCCGAAGATCATCTAATGGCCTTGACCAAGCGTACCGAGCTATCGGAGCGTCTCACAGATGCGATAATTGATCGCGACATGGACGCTCCCATTTCCTCCGCCGCTCGAAATCTGGGGGCGGTGTTCTCGGAAGGTGGCTTTGAAAAGCTCGTCGGTAAGGCCGAAGCCGGCGTTGGCGACATCGCCGAAGCCCTCTCATTCCGTCAGGATGTACCGGAGGACATCGCGGACCGCCTGCTCGAAAACTTGCCACCTGCAGCCAAGATCCGCTTCTTGTCATTGATGTGCAACGATGAGGCTGGCGCAGCTGCAATGATCCGGGAGGCTGCGCATACGGTTGAGAAAGCGGCTCGCCAGAAGCGCGCGACAGTGCTTGAGGCCGCCGCTTTGATCGCGGAGATCAAGAGCGGAGAACGGAAGCTGGACACGGCCCTGATGGAACTGGCCGCCGGTCGCCATCTCGACATGATTTGTACGGTGATGGGCGACCAGGCTTCCCTGCACAAGCGCCGGGTGGAAGGTGTTATTAAAAAGGTCGACTCGACGGCTTTCGTCGTGCTCTGCCGTGCACTGAGCTTGGAGCCTGATACGTTCCGTGAACTGTTCAATTTGCGCTCAAACCTTTTGATGAAACGCTATGACCTGGACAAAGCCGTGGCCGATTACGAGCTCATTGATGTGCAACTGGCCGTGCAGACCCTGGATCATTTGCGCCAGACAGAGCTCGCCGACTGAACATTGGCCTAATGGCCTTGATCGCCCATAATTCGCGCCGTGCCCGTGTTTTGAGTGGCAATGCATGAGCCCGCAATGCATGAGCCCGGTGGGGCAAGCGTGTCCAAAATGCACGAAAACTGCCATCCGTGACCATCAAGCAGCGTAGGCCGAAACGCCGCCTTGCCTCCACGGCTTCTTGTAGCTTAACGATTTATATCAGGGTAGGTACCTACCGGCGGCGCAATCGCCTTGGGTGCGTAATCGATTGAGGCAGGCGTGAATTCATTTGAAAAGCTGATACGCTCCGCGCTGGCACGGCAGGACGCGTCCTCTGCCCAGGTGCGAACTCAGGTCTATGCCACCGCCCGAAATGCGTTGGACAAGACGATGCGTGACCGCAGTGATTTGTCCGCCCAGGCAATTGCGCAAGGCCGCCGAAACCTTGAAGCGGTTATCCGACAGGTTGAGGCCGAATTTGCACCTGCACAGCCCGCGCAGTCGGCGCCGGTGGCTCAGAACCAGGCCACCCCACCAAGCCCTCAGGTTGTTACGGCCCAGACACCCGCTTCAGCCCCACAGCCTGACACACGGGCGCCCTTATCTGGTTTGAGCGCGTCTCGGGCCCCAATATCCAACACTCCAGCGGCCCCTACGCCAACAAGCTCAGCGCCGCAACCAGCGGTCAAAACGACCAGCCTGTCGCCAGGCCCGGCTGCGCCAGTTCGCAGCGTATTTGGAGATGCACCAGCCCGTGGCGAACCTCAAAATCTGTCAGCAAAGCCCCAGCGCCGCGCTCGTGACGCCGCTTTCGCAGCACGCCCTCAGTCTCCTGGATCAACGGCACCCCCCGTCGCCCCGCCGCCAGCGTCTGCCCCTTTGGTGCAAAACGGTACCGCTGCTCCTGCGCCTGAAGCCCGCCCAGGACTGGATGTGCCACCCGCCGCCTCCAGCCGCAGGCAAAGGGTGCGCGCCCTTCGCGGCCCAACCCGAATTTACTCCTATATCTTGAGTGCGGCCCTGTTGATCGCGTTTGCAGTGATTGCCGTATGGTGGGTGCAGGAGAATGACCTTTTGTCGCCCGTCGCCAATCGGGACGGCGCGACCTCAAATCCGCCTGGGTCCACCGCCTCTGGTGCCGCCTCGACCGATCGTGTTGATGAGCGTGACTGGATCACGCTTGTTGAAGCCGATCAGGCGGACAAGGTGATCGTGAATGGCGGCAATTCTGCCAGGCTGGTGGATTTTGGTGGCGACCCGCTCATCGAGATGACATTTGCCGCTGAACGTGTTGTTGGCGGGGATTTTCTTGTCGAGGTCGATGAGGCTGTCCTGAGCCAATATGCGGGCCAAACCGTCCTGTTCGATCTTGCCATGCAAGGCGTAAATCGCTCAGGCGATGTCGATGTCTCTCTTTCCGTTGAATGCGATTTCGCCGCCATGGGAGACTGTGGCCGCAAGCGTTACAGCGTGCCGCTGCAACCAGCGAGTATGGTTTTCTCGGTTGATCTGCCCAATGTTCAGCCCGGTGGGGCAGGGCTGTTTCGCATTTCCGGCGTTGGAGAGGGGGCCCAAGGCGGCGTCATCGGCTTGAGTGGAATTCGGGTCACCGGCGACGGACTCTGAGGGTTGGGGCTGGCCCTACAGGCCCAAGAAGCCCGGCCCATAGCCCAGCACCTTACTGTCGATTTTATTGACCAGTTCTTCGTCACGGCCCTCATAGGGTGTCACAGAAAGAACGCTGCGAATGGCATTCAGCCGGGCGCGGCGCTTGTCGTTTGACTTCACAATCGTCCATGGCGCGGTGTCACTATGGGTGGCCTTGAGCATGGTGTCCCGGGCTTGGGTGTAAGCATCCCACCGTTCTAGAGCTTTCATATCCATGGGCGACAGCTTCCAGCTTTTCAGTTTGGAATGGTGTCGGTCGTGAAACCGCTCAAGTTGCATCTCCTGACCCACATTGAGCCAGAATTTGTGAAGCCGAATGCCTTCGCGGACGATGGCGTTCTCAATTCTGGGCGTTTCTTCAAGAAACTTCTCGGTCTGTTCCGGGGTGCAGAATCCCATCACGGGTTCAACGCCGGCCCGATTGTACCAAGAACGGTCAAATAGCACGACCTCGCCGGATGTCGGGAAGTGTTGGAAGTAGCGTTGATAGTACCATTCGCCCCGTTCGCGGTCGCTGGGTTTGGGCAATGCCACAACCCGTGCACGGCGGGGGTTCATATATTCGCGGAATGCCTTAATGGTTCCGCCTTTGCCGGCGGCGTCCCGTCCTTCAAACAGACAGATGATACGCTCGCCCGTCTTCTCCTGCCAAGCTTGCATCTTGACAAGTTCAAGTTGCAACGCCTCCAGCTCTTTTTCATATTTGGAGCGCTTGAGTTTGTCCTCATAAGGATAATTGTCGGACTGAAAGGCTTCGCTCTCTGCCCAGTCGGGCAATTTCGGATCATCAATATCAAATCGATGCTCGTTGCCATCTATGGTGATGGTGACCGGATGGGTAAAATCTTCGTCGGACATGTGAAACCTCGTGCGAACAGACGACTATCTGGCCCGGCTTTGCCGTCCAACGCAACAAGAGTGTCACATTGTATGGGTAGCAGCGATCGATCAGTGGGCAATTTTGTGATTCCCCAGTAGGATGCGCCATGGCCAATGAGACAGCACAAACGCGCAGCGATATATCCGACACCGGGTATGTCGAGCCCGTGGCCGAGCTGCGTGACATTGGCGAGGACGCGATTGGAGACGGCACGCCCGATCTGGCAATCCAGTCTGAGGCGCCTGCAAATTACCGCGAGGACGTGACCCCACAAACAGCAGCCGTCCCGCCCGCCCCATCAATATCCTCGCGTTTGCATGATGCACGATACACCTTGGCCGCAGTTGCCATCGGGCTGCTTTGCCTTGTGCTCCTGGGTGAAGTTCGTTTCGATCTTGCCTTGGGGCTGCTGGTTGCGGTTTTTGCAGCTGCGGCCCTGAGCCCTCGCCGCAGCCGGGTTGAGCGCAGGGCCCGCGTCGCGGCTGCTAAAATGGGCACTGCAAATCCGCAACGTTCAGCGCGCACACTTTGCGATGCCTTCGCCAATCCTATTTTCCTGATCAGCGCCCAAGGCATATTGCTGCACGCCAATCCGGGGGCACAGCGCGTGTTCGGCACCGCAAGATCAGGCGTGCCCTTCCTGTTCAAATTCCGAAACCCAGAAATCTCAGCCATGATTGTAGCGGCCCTGGAGGAACAGCGCCCTGCCACGGCAACCTATGTTGAGCGCCAACCCACAGAGCGTATTTTTTCCGTGTCGATAAATCCCGTTGGGCGGTCAGGAGAGACTGGTCCCGTGCGTTTGGAGTATTTTGTGGTGAGTTTTGAAGACCGCACCGAGGCGCGTCGCTCAGACACCATGCGCACAGACTTTATCGCCAATGCGAGCCATGAGCTGAGAACCCCCTTGGCTTCGTTGTCCGGCTTCATTGAGACGCTTCGCGGCCCCGCGCGCAACGACGTCGCAGCTAGAGACAGGTTCCTGGATGTCATGCAGGAACAGTCGGAGCGCATGAGCCGTCTCGTTGACGATCTGCTTTCGCTGAGCCGGATTGAGATGCGCGTCCACCGCCAGCCCAGCGAAATTGTGGATATAAATGACGTCGTCGGCCACGTCTTGGATGCCCTTCAACCGCTGGCCAGCGAAGCGGATGTACAGCTCAAAGCCAATCTTCCGCCCAACCCGGTGCTGATTTACGGCGAGCGCGATGAGTTGGTGCAAGTTTATGACAATCTCGTCGACAATGCGATCAAATATGGCCGCGATGGCAAAGCTGTCAGCGTCACCGTCAAGGCGCAGAACGATGACCCCCTTCATCCGGTGACTGTGTCCGTCCGCGATTATGGTGCAGGCATTGCTGCCGAGCATTTGCCAAGGCTGACGGAGCGTTTCTACCGGGTGGATGCCGATGCAAGCCGGAGCAAGAAAGGAACGGGTTTGGGCCTAGCCATCGTGAAGCACATTCTCACCCGCCATAAGGGTCGTCTTGAGATCACTTCGGAGCAAGGCGAAGGTGCGACGTTCACAACACGTTATGCAAAGGTATCCGTGGTGAAAAGTGATAAATAACAACAAGATAGACCGTCATAAAAGCGCAATCTAACAGTCATAAAAGGTCGGCGCCGACCTGTTAATGGTCTGGTCAACCTGGCGCATGCCGGGTAGCGGCGCGAGGCCAAATCGCCCTTCGCCGAAATGCAATTCAATCCGGAGATTTCCACGTGAAAGCCCTCAAACTCGCCACCATTACTGCCAGCACTCTTGCTCTGCTCGGCACGTCTGCTGCCATCGCCCGCGACAACGTCCAGATTGCAGGCTCTTCCACAGTTCTGCCGTACGCCTCCATCGTTGCAGAAGCCTTTGGTGACAACACTGATTTTCCAACTCCAGTTGTTGAGTCTGGTGGTTCCTCCGCTGGTCTCAAGCGTTTCTGTGAAGGCGTTGGTGAAAATACAATCGACATCGCAAACGCGTCCCGCGCCATCCGTGAAAAGGAAGTGAAGGCATGCGCTGAAAACGGTGTGTCCGACATTATCGAAGTTCGTATTGGTTATGATGGCATCGTGTTTGCCTCGCAGATTGATGGTCCTGCCTTCACCGCATTCCAGCCATCTGATTGGTTCAACGCTCTGAGCCCAAAAGTGCTGGTTGATGGCGAGCTTGTCGACAACCCTTACAACCAGTGGTCTGAGTTCAACTCGGATCTGCCATCTGCTGACATTCTGGCCTTCATTCCAGGCACCAAGCACGGCACCCGCGAAGTGTTCGAAGAAAAGGTTCTCATCCAGGGCTGCGAAGATACGGGCGCTATGGAAGCCATGATGGCTGCCGGCATGAGCGAAGACGACACCGAAGACGCGTGTTTGGCCGTGCGCACCGATGGCAAATCGATCGACATCGATGGTGACTACACAGAAACGCTGGCTCGCATCGACGCCAACTCAAATGGTGTGGGCGTGTTTGGTCTCGCATTTTACGAGAACAACACCGACAAACTGAAAGTGGCCACCATGGGCGGCATTCAGCCTTCCACGGAAACCATTGCTTCCGGTGAGTACCCAGTGTCCCGTCCGTTGTTCTTCTACATCAAGAAGGCCCACATCGGCGTGATCCCCGGCGTTAAAGAATATGCAGAGTTCTTCGTGTCCGACGCCATTGCTGGCGGTTCTGGTCCTCTCGCAAATTACGGTCTCGTGTCTGATCCAGAGCTTGCCGAAACACAGGCGATGATCGCTGGCGAAAAGACAATGGGCATGTAATTGCCTTGGCCCGCCTTTTTGGTGGGTCGCTAGAATTGACGGGTGGCGCCCGGTTCGCGCCACCCGTTACCAGCTCCTCCAGGATTTGTTTTTGGGTTCGCCGGGTATCGTTGGTGCCGTTTGCTTCGGCCCAAGCGTTGCATTTGTTCATGAGTCGTACGTTGTCCGCCCATATCCCGCCCGCCACACTTATTGCCGTTCGTTTTGAAGGCCCCAGCACATGACCGGTTCAATTCTCTTTCTGCTAGTCGCCATTCTCGCAGTTGTCGGCTATATGATGGGCCACCGTCGCGCTTCGGGCCTGGCACAGTCCAGTGCTGAAAAGCTGCACTCAAGACCGATCTATTACGGCGTCAATGTCGCCATGTTTGCCGCAGTTCCGGCGTTCCTGGTCTTCGCCGCTTGGTTGGTGATTCAGCCAATTATTGTTGAATCTCAAGTCTTTGCCGAGATCCCAAGCAGCGCAATCGCCGAAGGCTCGAGCCGTTCCCTCGTCATGAGCAATGTGCGTTCGGTCGCCAACGGCCTGGACCAAGCGGTATCTGAAGGCGCCATGACCACTGAGATGGCGCGGGATATCCGCACCGATTTTTCCGATGTTCGTGCCCGATTGAGTGAAGTGGGCGTGGCTCTCGGATCCGACGTGAACTCGGCCGTGCTGAGTGCAGCGCAAGATTACCGGGCCAAACAGGCGACTGGTAACCTCATCCGAAACGTGGTGGTTGCGCTCCTCGCTCTGGCTGGTTTTGGTTACGCATATTCCCGGACCACAGCACGATTCCGCGCCCGCAACACGGTGGAGCGCGGCGTGCTCGTCATTCTGATTGCGGCGGCATCCATCGCCATTCTCACGACCATCGGCATAGCTTTGTCGTTGATCTTCAACACCATCGAGTTCTTCCGAATTTACCCCGCAAGTCAGTTCTTCCTGTCGCCGGAATGGGCGCCCAGTTTCTCAGGCCGCGGTGGGTCTTCGGAGCTCGGAATACTTCCGCTTCTTTGGGGAACTCTCTACATCTCCATTGTAGCGCTCATCGTCGCCGTTCCGGTAGGGCTCTTCTCAGCTATCTATTTGTCAGAATACGCCTCGCCACGCGTACGCTCCATCGCCAAGCCCGCGCTTGAAGTTCTCGCGGGCATTCCCACCATTGTGTACGGGCTGTTTGCGCTTTTAACGGTGGGCCCGTTCCTGGTGAGCATATTCGGCGCTGGCGGGTTTTTGGGTGTCAGTTGGATGAGCGGTGGAACCGCCGTCATGACCGCTGGGCTGGTCATGGGCGTCATGCTCATCCCATTTGTCTCATCCCTGTCCGATGACATCATCAGCGCAGTGCCTCAGGCCATGCGCGATGGGTCACTGGGTCTTGGTGCAACGCCCAGTGAAACCATCCGCCGTGTGGTGCTGCCCGCTGCTCTGCCGGGCATTGTCGGCGCGGTGCTGCTCGCAGCCTCAAGAGCAATCGGCGAAACCATGATCGTGGTTTTGGGGGCGGGTGCCGCAGCGCGCCTGAGCCTCAACCCGTTTGATGCCATGACAACTGTGACGGCCAAAATCGTCTCACAGCTGACCGGCGATTCCGACTTTTCCAGCCCCGTCGCTCTGGTGGCATTCGCGCTGGGATTGGACTTGGGGTTGCCACCCCTCTGCACCACGGGTCCCCCTGTTTACATCAACACAGGTTAGCGTTGAAG
>JBCBZX010000337.1:0-3283 GCA_039815105.1 Pseudomonadota bacterium | reverse complement strand
CTGTCATTGCCGCCATGAATGGCCATGCGTTTGGCAATGGCGCGATGCTGGCCTGCGCCTGCGATTTCCGCTTCATGCGCGCCGATCGCGGCTATTTCTGTTTCCCTGAGGTCGACATCTCTATCCCGTTCATGCCAGGCATGATCGCTTTTGTGAAAACTGCCGTCCCGTATCATCTGTTCAATGACATGAAGCTGACGGGCCGCCGCGTGACCGCCGAAGAACTGGCCAAACACTACGTGATCCAGGAAGCCTGCGAAGACGCGAAGGACACATTCGACAAGGCCATGGAGTTTGCCGCGACGTTCAACAAGGCGCGTGGCATTTTCGGAGAGCACAAACGCCGCCTGCACGGCCACATCCTCGACGTGATGGAAAACGAAGACAAACCGCTTATTGAAGCACTCAAACTGATGGCCTGAGAAAGGAACCAATCCATGACCATGACATTCGATTTCTCCGGCAAAAACGTGTTCGTCGTCGGCGGCACCAGCGGCATCAACTACGGAATCGCGCAAGGTTTTGCCCGGTGGGGCGCCAAGCTGATGGTCGCCTCACGCAAGCAAGACAAGGTTGATGAAGCCGTTGCGGGTCTCAAAGAGTTGGGCGCGGAAACCGGCGGCACGACGTTCGACGTACGCGACTACGCCGCTGTGGAAGCAGGTTTTGAAGAGGCCGCAAGATTTTTCGGCGGCCCAATCGACATTCTCGTCTCTGGCGCTGCCGGCAATGTACCAGGCCGCCTGATGGATCTATCGCCTAACGCGGTGAAGGCGATGGTGGAAATTGACCTCATGGGCACGTTCCATGTGATGCGCGCCTGCTACGCGCATCTTGCCAAGCCCGGCGCAAGCGTCATCAACATCTCCGCCCCGCAGGCCTTCAACGCCATGAGTCACCAATCGCCCGTATGTGCCGCCAAAGCTGGCGTCGACATGGTGACCAAATCCCTCGCGCTGGAATGGGGCTCCGAGGGCATCCGCGTGAACTCGATCTCACCGGGCCCGATTGATGGCACCGAAGGCATGGCGCGCCTTGCGCCCACGCCCCAAATCCGCGAGGCGGTCACGAAATCCGTGCCGACAAAACGCATGGGCACCACCGATGACATCGCCAAGGCGGCAGGATTTCTCAGCTCCGATGCGGCCGATTACATCTCTGGCGTGGTTCTTCCCGTAGACGGTGGCTGGGGCGTCTCCGGCGCGTCTGTGGTGATGACCCACGCCGCAGGCTTCATGGACAAGCTCAAAGGCGGCTGACACACCGCTCCTTCAAACCTATCCGCCTGCGGCTTCTTTCTTTTCACAAATACCCCGGGGGAGGCGGCGAAGACCTCGGCTTCGCCGTTGGGGGCAGAGCCCCCATGCGGTCTCAATATACAACCCCCTGATAGCGTTTGTCATCGCGCAGCCACGAGAGATAGGCTTCTGCCGCATCGTCCGTAACAGCACCATGGGTCTTGACGACCTCAAGGAGCGCAGCATGCACATCCTTGGCCATGTGACCGGCATCCCCGCAGACATAGACGTGCGCACCCTCCTGCAACCACTTGTATAGCTCTGCACCCTGTTCAAGGATGCGGTGCTGGACATAGACCTTCTCTGACTGATCCCGGCTGAAGGCAACATCAAGGCGGTTCAACAAGCCGGACTTAAGATACCCCTGGAGCTCCACCTGATAGAGGAAATCCTGGGTGAAATGCGGATTGCCAAAGATAAGCCAGTTCTTTCCGCTTGCCTCTTGTGTGTCCCGCTGCTGTAAGAAAGCCCGGAAGGGCGCAATCCCGGTGCCAGGCCCCACCATGATCACTGGCGTATCAGGGTTGGCTGGCAATCGGAAACTGTCATTGCGTTCTACGAACACGCGCAAAGCGTCACCGGAGCCGGAGCGCCTGGCCAGATGCCCAGAGGCACCGCCCGCATGGGCCTGTCCAAACGCGTCCCATTCGACAACACCGATCGTCAGATGCACCTCGTCTTCTACCTCCGCCTGACTTGAGGCAATGGAGTAAAGCCGCGGCTGCATCTTGCGGAGCGCATCGACAAGCCCTTGCGGCGCAATCGGTGCGGCGTGTTCGCGGATGATGTCGTAGATCTGACGGTTGGCGATGTAGTCACGCATCGCGGCCTTGTCCTCCACGAGCGCCAGCAGCGTCTCGTTGGCCGTCGCCTCGGCAAAGGCCGCAACGAAGCCGGGGTAAGATTGTGTCAGCTCCAACTCTTCGATCAACGCCTGCCGCAGACTGCGCGTTTGGTCAGACAGCGTGATTTGGGCAGAACTGTCCAGGTCGAGGCAATTGAGGATCTCATCCACCTCGACCGGGTCATTTTCGAAATAGACGCCAAGGGCATCGCCCGGCTGATAGGTCAGGCCGGACCCTTCCAGAGAAATCTCGATGTGGCGCACATCTTTGGTGCTGTCCCGCCCGGTGATCTTTTGAACCTCGGTGATCTCCGCCTCGAACGGGTTTTTCTTGGTCCATTGCGACGTGGCGACGGGCACTGCACCGGGCGCAGCCAACGGCATCTGAACAACATTCGCAGATCCAGCCTGCGCCTTAAGTTCGGGCTCAAAGACATCCAATGCGCATTCGATCCAACCGCCGGTGTGATCATCATAGTCCACGTCGAAAAGCGCTGTGTCGACCGCGACCTTGGCCCCCAGCGCTTGAAACCGCTCGGCGAAATCCGTGGCGGTTTTGTTGAAAAACTCGTAGCTGGAATCGCCCAAACCCAGCACGGCCACCTGAACACCGTCGAGCTTTGGCGCTTTCTTGGAACCTACGAAATCGTAGAGTTTCTCGGCCCCTTCCGGAGGCTCGCCTTCGCCATAAGTCGCCGTGACGATCATGACAAACTTCTCGTTTTTCAGCTGATTGGGTTTGTAATCGGCCATATTGACCAGTTTCACATCCAGCCCACGCGCTTTGGCCTCCTCTGCCAGATCGCTCGCGACATGCTTTGCGTTGCCAGTCTGTGACCCGTAAAGGACCGTCAAGGGAGCAACATCCGCCTCCGTCACCGCAGTGGGCGTGGCCACGGCACCCGCACCGGTTTGCGCAGTCGCAGCAAGGTACCCGCTGATCCAGGCCTGCTGCACAGGCGTCATGGACCCAGCCAGTTGCGCAAGAGCTTGCGATTGCTCCGCGCTCAGTGGGTTAAACCCTTGTGGTATCTGACCCATCATCATGACTTGCGTCCCTCGCTCAAATGCAGCCCGCACTCGCGGCCCTGGCCAAAAAATCGTGTGTCTTCTTCGCGCATCCCGTCTTCCAGCTTGCGCG
>JBCBZX010000399.1:0-2476 GCA_039815105.1 Pseudomonadota bacterium | reverse complement strand
CCTCGTATTGCGCGTCCAGCAACACAAGCTTTTCGACGTCGCTTTGCCCAAACGGCAACGAAACACAAAAGCACGGCAGCAATGGCAGTGCAGCTCTCGATTGCGACACGAACACCATAACCGGATGCGGTCACGGCACGCATGTGGCATCTACTGCAATGGGGTTTCAGAGAGGCAACCACGGCGTTGCACGCAGAGCTGACCTCGCCTCCGTGCAAGTCTTCAGCCGATTTGACAGTACGTCAGATTGCGGGTCCAGCGCACCCTGCGTCTTGGCCTTTAACTCTGACCAGATCCTGGGTCTAGAGCAGGTTTTGAAATGGAAACAGAACGGTCGGAAAATTGCTGCTGTCAATATGAGCCTTGGCGGCGGGCGTCATGAGTCACACTGTGACAGTGACCCGCGCAAAGCCATCATCGATCAACTCAAGTCGGTGCATGTTGCTGTGGTCATCGCCTCGGGAAACAGTTCGTTTGATAACGCCGTTGGCGCACCTGCCTGTATCTCCACTGCTGTTACGGTTGGAAGCACCGACAATTCGGACGCAATGTCGTCCTTCTCAAATGTCGACGAAATTGTTGATTTGAATGCCCCCGGCAGCAACATTAGGGCGGCATCCGAACCAGGAAGCAATACAGCACTGCGCGTATTGAGCGGAACGTCAATGGCCACACCGCATGTTGCGGGTGCATTTGCGCTTCTCAAAGCGGCGCTCCCAAGTGCCGGGGTAGATGCGATCGAACGTGCTTTGAAATGTACAGGCCTGCAGGTCCAACGCAACAACACGCCCAAACCGCGGATCCAGGTGCATCAAGCGTATGAGTATCTGAAAAAACCTGACCGAAAGAGAATTTTCAACTTCAACCAATCCGCATCGGTCAAACAGTTTAATAGAGTTCTGGGTCAGTGGTTCCACTTGGGTAAATTCATGCGCGTTGTCGCGAACCGCAACCAAACCTGGTACCTTGCACAAGCGCCTTTCTGCGCGAACGACATCAAGGTGACTGCGGAACTGAAGCGGCTTGACCCCGACACCGTTTTAAACTGGGCCAGCGGCATCATGTTGAGCTCAGGCGCGTCGGACGATGGTAAGATGGTCGGCCTCGCATTCTTGTACTATGTTAGCCAAAGCAATGAAACCACGGCCGCAGTCTTTAACTTCGAAGGTCTTGATGGCGTTTCAGACAGCGGGGCTGTGACCAATCTGTGCAGTTTCAGGTTCAACGGTAAGAATTTGGGACAGAAGCGCAAGCTCGTTGCCATCAAGCGCGAAAACAATCTGATCTTCCGGATCGATGGTCGGGAGGTCTGCAATGTCTCCACCGATGCTCGCTTCACCGATGGACATGTAGCTGTCCTCATGGCCGCGCCACAAAACGACACCGGACATAAGCTCGATGTGCACAGCCTGCAATTGCAAACGTTCAAGCAATCCAGCACAGTCACGGCCGTTTCGAGCGCATCACAACCGGCCATCAGTGGCAGCAGTCAGAGCGCGGTGGCCACATCATTGACAGGGGCAGCTTCTGTGTCCAACTGATGTATAGGAAGCTAAGTCTAATCACCTGCAAGGGGCCCTTCGTGGGCCCCTTCTTCATTCTCGCCCGCCGCTCGGGTTGGCGGATTATGGCATAGCGAAAAGATCGGGCCGGACGACAGCTGCGATCCAGACAATCGCTGCCGCCATGGCAAGGCACGCGCCAAATGGCACGGGTGTTTTGGTGCTGAGTGACCGGCCGCGACGGACCGCCCGCAAGACGCCAAGCAAGAGCCCTGCCAGCCCCGCGATCAAGGTGACCATGCCCAGCCCGACCCAGCCCGATACGGGCACCACGAGTGCGCCGACCCCACCCATCAGGTAGATATCCCCTGCACCCATGCCAATCCTGCCCCGCAAGACCAGATAGAGCCAAGCGATCGCATAGAATATTCCGGCCCCCACTGCGGCTCCCAGCACCGCTTGCCAGAACAGACCCATGTTTGGCGATCCCGCGCCACGTGGGAACGCTGCAATAGCCAAAGCCAAAAGCAACAAACCCAGGGTCAGCGCGTTTGGCAGGCGATAGTGCCAGAGGTCCGATAGGATCAATGCCAGCAGGCACCAAAGGGCCATCGCGCCGATAAGCCCGACACCGGCCCAGACGGCCACGACACCTATGGCGAGACCGGCCAACTCCGCCTGTAATAGGCGAAACGGAATTGTGGCTCCACATCGTGCACAACGTCCTCGTAACGCGAGATAAGACAGAACCGGGACCATTTCGTACCACCGCAGGATCTGCCCACAGCTGTCACATGAAGAGCGCGCAAAAATCACCGGCTTGCCCCGCGGCAACCCATCCGCCAGAAAGGCTGCAAAAGATCCCATCGAGGCGCCCAGAAGTATGGTCAGCACCGGAAGGATCCGATCTGCCCCGAGGCTTGCCTCCATGCTTTTTCTCCCCTTGTGACTGGCCCGCTGACGCGCCGGGGGCT
>JBCBZX010000001.1:0-43359 GCA_039815105.1 Pseudomonadota bacterium | reverse complement strand
CGGCAGGTGCATAATAAGCCGAGCCATTGCCCAGAAGGTTCACGATCTCACCGCCGCCCTTGCGGGTGCGGTCAACGATTTCCTCCAGGCGCTCGGCTGTGATCCAACCCATCTTCACCAGGTCGGTGAGCGGAATGCCGCCGACTGTGGAGTAGCGGGTGAGCGGCACCATAGTGTCGCCGTGGCCGCCGAGCACGAAGGCCGTCACATCTTCCACCGACACATCAAACTCTTCGGCAAGGAAATAGCGAAAACGTGCGCTGTCGAGCACACCGGCCATGCCCACCACTTTGGTCTTCGGCAAGCCTGAAAATTGCTGCAATGCCCATACCATGGCGTCGAGGGGGTTGGTGATACAGATCACAAAGGCGTCCGGCGCATATTTTTTGATGCCGGCGCCCACCTGCTCCATGACTTTGAGGTTAATGCCCAACAAATCGTCGCGGCTCATACCGGGCTTGCGGGGAACCCCGGCGGTGACGATACAGACATCGGCACCTTCAATGCCCTCATAACTCTGCGTGCCGGAGAGGCGCGAATCGAACCCGTCGACTGGCGAGCTCTCGGCAATGTCCAGTGCTTTGCCCTGTGGCATGCCCTCGGAAATGTCGAACATCACGATGTCACCCATCTCTTTTAGGCCGGCCATATGAGCCAATGTGCCACCGATCATGCCGGAGCCGATGAGTGCGATCTTATTGCGTGCCATGAAGGTTCTCTATCTCGTCAACAATTTTGTCTGCTCTGTCGTTGCACAAAACGCGTGATCCGTGGACCCATCATTGCGTGCAAGGCCCGGCTCGACATATTCCACGAGGCGATGTCGAGATCGGACGGCGTGGGTGTAGTCCGAAAACGTACCTTCTGCAAATCAGATTGATTTTTATATATTTATCAATGGGATGTATAAGAAGATTCTTACGTAAACGTAATTTTCAAGGGCAAAAAGGGTGCACGGTGGCCTTTCGTTGTCTACTTTGTTTCGGCAGCACTTTTCACATAATTTTCAGAGAATTGCCTGGCCCCGGCGATGGGCTGCAGCCATGGTTCGCGGCGCTTGGTCCAAAGTTCATACTGCGGCGTGAAAATGCCGGTCTCGTCATATGAACCCAGGTGCAGTTCCACTTCGCTGCCCGTTACGGCGAAAACTGATGAGCCACATTTGGGGCAAAAGGCACGGTCTTCATGGTCGGGATGGCTCCGTGTTTCGCCGTCAAACGTCACCTGTTCAACTGCAAATATCGCAGCGGCGTAAAATGGCGCCCCATGATGCTTGCGGCAATCCAAGCAGTGACATACCCCGACCCGGTTCGGCTCGCCGCGACTTTTAAACCTCACCGCACCGCACAGGCATCCGCCTTCATAGATGGTGTCATCAGCCATGTCTTTGGGCCCAGGCTTCCAGCCATTCATTTGACCTCATTTCTGTCAGGCGGGATTGCGTGCGCTCAAATTCGAAGCCTTCCGTACCGGGGGCATCTCGGTACAGGTCCCAAGGTTCGGCGGCGGCGGACGCCGCGAGGCGAACTCCGGCATCGTAAAGCGTGTCCACCAATATGATCAGACGCTTGGCCTCATTGCGGCGGCCGGGGTCAATTATGGGAATGTCATCAATGATGAAGCTGTCAAATCGCTCTGTGAGAGCAAGATAATCATGGGCGCCCAGGGGGCGTTCGCACAATTGCGCAAAACTGGATCGCACACACTTGCCGGACACGTCATTCAGCTCGAGCGTTCTTCCATGCACCAGAAATGGGTCCATCTCTTGTGTCTTTGTGGATGCTGTGTCCGTCCATCTCGCCCAAACTTGGTCGAGTGTTGCGGTGGTGTTCACGCCAAGGGGGGAAAACCAGACGGCACCCGTATCAAGGCGCTGGCGGCGGTAGTCTGTCGGCGCGTCCAGCCGCAAGGTTGCAACGTGGTTTTGCAGCAAGTCGACAAATGGCAGGAACCGGTCTCTGTTGATGCCATCCTTGTAGAGGTCTCCGGGCGCAACATTGGATGTCGCAACGACCGTGACGCCGCGGGAAAACAGGGCCGTGAACAGACGCGACAAGATCATGGCGTCGGCAATGTCGCTAATGGCGAATTCATCGAAACACAAAAGGCGCAAGCCGCCACCGTGCCTGTCGACAATAGCGTTGGCGACCGGGGGAACCGGGTCTTCCTGTTTGGTTTCGCCTGCCCTGAAGGCTTCACGGTGGGCATGGATCGCCGCATGGACATCGCGCATGAAAACGTGGAAATGGCTGCGCTGTTTGGCTTGGAAGGGCGCGGCGTCAAAAAACATGTCCATGAGCATTGTCTTGCCTCGCCCCACCGAACCCCAAATGTAGAGCCCTTCCACCGGGCCCCGGCCCTTCTTGCCCTTTGCGAAAAGCCACCCGAGCGCAGATGTTTTGGACGCCAGGGAGCGATCCGCCTCGGCTTGCACCAGCCCTTCCAGCACACGGTCCAGGCGTCCCGCAATCTCCATCTGAACCTGATCGCTGTCCAGAAACCCCGCATCTACCTGTTTTGCCAGGCTGTCGGAAACATTTGCGTCCAGAAGGCTCGTCGGTGCAGTGGGCATATTTGTGATCACCACATGCTATATCGGGTGCGATCGCAAGGGGATGATCTAGCTGTCGCGGCTCAAGGTCACGGCTGTGCCGCCGGAGGTTTTTCCATCGAGGCGCTGCGCGCCGGTGCGGAACAAGCGGGCAACTGCTGAGCCGCTACCATCATACAATACCATTTGATTGCCGCTCACATTCCACTCGCGCACATTGCTCAACTCTGCATCGGGGCATCGCAGGGGGCTGGCCTGAAAATGGGTCGAGCGCCGCGTGAACGAAGTTGCCACACGGCAGGTCCCGCCGGCCACTTGAACGTTCCAGACGCCAGCCACTGAGCCTCGATCCAGTGGCTCGGAACTGACGGATGTGGTTGCGGAGACGCTGGGTTGAGCAACTGGCTCTGTGGTGGCGACCTGGGTGCCAGCCGGCGGGAAGGGCAGGCCCGTGGCCGGGTCGATGGCCCCTGGCGTGCCGGGCTGATTGGGCGCACCCAAAGGCTGAGCCGACACCGTTCCTGCGGGGGCAGCTGGCAATGGCTGCACGGTGCTCAGCGGTTCGACACTGCGCGTACACCCGCTGAGGATAAGGGTTGCCCCAAACAATGCGGTCAGAAGATTTACAGCATGTGTTGAAGACTGTGTTGCAGAAGACGGTGCGGCGCTCAGTGTCATTGGGAAACTCATAGTTGCACTTCTTTTGGTGGTCGTTTGCGGCGGCCGCTTACAGACATGTTATGTTTTCATTTAGAAGAAAGGCGGGCCAGCAAACAAGGTGCCGTGATCACAATGATTGGTTGGGATTGGTTCGGATCGGCTGGTCTGGGTTCGGATTGGGCTGTTCCCCAATACTGTACCCAACGATCAGACTTTTTAGAGGCGGGCCGGCTTTTTGTCAGCAAGCCGTGCAAATGGCGTGGCAGATGCGTCTTTGTTTGCATCCTTTTGTGCGTTCGTTTGTTACACTTGTTCGCAATTTGGGATCGGTGGGGCGTGAACAATTCAAGCAAAGTCACACCCGCGACATGAAGTTGGTGCAGGGACCCACTACGCGGTGGCCTGCGACGATGTAGTATTGGCGATGATCGGTGTTGGATTCACCGGTCGGCGGTGTCATATATCCGCTGCAGCGTCGGCAACAGATTGCCCGCCAGTTTTGGGCATTGGGGCTTGTTTGTCCCCGGGAGGATGAGATGGCTTTTCAGCGATCCAAACAGCTGCCGCAGGCGGCGGGAACGGATGCCCGGTTCGTGCCATCCGACGATCTGCGGGCCAGTGCGCGCCTCGAGCGGCGCGACACGTCTGTCATGGCGGACCCTGACCGCGCACCTCAAACCGACCCCAATATACATATTGTTGACCAGCTGATTGCAGAGCGCGGCGGGCGGATATCCGATTCCATTGTCTGGCCGCTCGTCCGGCCCGCCCTGCATAAGTTTTTGCATTATCATGAGGCCGTCCGAATGGCAGACCAGATCGCCGATCTGCCTGCCCGGGAGGCTATGCATGTTGCATCGGACCGGTTGCAACTGGATGTAAGAACAATTGGTCTTGAGAATGTGCCCACAGCTGGCTCGTTTATAATTGTCTGCAATCATCCAACCGGTATTGCCGATGGTGTGGCCATGTGGGACGCGCTGGCTGGACGCCGCGCTGATATGACGGTGTTCGCCAATCGTGATGCCATTCGCGTCAGCCGTCAGCTCAGCGACATCATTATTCCCGTGGAGTGGCGTGAAGGTTTCAAGACCCGGGACAAAAGTCGAGAGACATTGAGGCTAACCAGCGCTGCGATCAAAGCCGAGCGGCCCATTGTCATCTTTCCATCCGGGCGCATCGCCTACTGGGCCAATGGCGGTCTTAACGAGCGCGACTGGCAGACATCGGCTCTTACTCTGGCTCGCAAGTACAATTTAACCGTCGTCCCCGCCAATATGCGCAGCCGCAACTCAGGTCTGTTCTATTGGTTCGCCAAATGGAGCCGTGAATTGCGCGATATGACCGTGTTTCACGAACTGCTCAACAAGCAGGGAACGCGCTTCGATATTACATTTGGCCAGCCAATAGATCCCGAGACGCTGGAAACAGAAGGCTCCGGCATGACGCAATTGCTCCAGGATTTCTGCTCCAGAGAACTTGCCAGCAACCCGCGCGCCATCTTCGATCCCCGAGGCGTGTTGGGGAGCAACGAGGATAGTGTCTAGCCGCGTGGTCAGTTGCCGGTGTCGGCAAATGCCTGTTTAACAGCTCGCCCCTATCAATTCGTGGGCCAGCTTCCCTTCTAACTTGTCCCCGTGGGCTGCTTCCGCCCGTACCGTTACAATCTCTCCCGGCTTGATTGCTGTTTGCGCGGACAGCATGACCGATGCGAAATCTTCAGCATGGGCTGAGTATGTGCCATCGGCGTTTTGTTTTTCCACCAGCACTTTCAGCTCTTTGCCAACCTGGCTTTGCAAATGTCTGTCCAATGCAATTTGCGCATGGGCACGCAGGCGCGCCGCTCGTTCTTTGACAAGGCTCCGGTCCAGCTGCGGCATTCTTGAGGCCGGCGTTTTCGGCCTCGGTGAAAACGGGAAGACATGGACGTAAGACAGACCGGCATCGTCAATCAGGGACACGGAATTGCCGAACATTTCCTCCGTTTCGGTGGGGAACCCGGCCATCAGATCGGCCCCAAACGCGATATCGGGTCGTTGAGCTTTCAGATCCGCACAAAAGCGCACGGTGTCGTCCCGCAAATGGCGTCGCTTCATGCGCTTGAGGATCATATCGTCGCCCGATTGCAGCGACAGGTGGAGATGGGGCATGAAGCGCGACTCGGAGATAATGATTTCGCGCAACTCCGGATCAACTTCAATGGAGTCTATCGAGCTCAGGCGCAGTCGCTCAAGGTCCGGCACATTGTTGAGTATGCGGCGCACAAGATTGCCCAGGGTGGGGCTGCCGGGCAGGTCGGGTCCATAAGATGTTGTGTCGACACCTGTCAGGACGATCTCGCGATAGCCATTGCCCACCAGTTTCTTCACCTGCTCCACCACCGGCCCTGCCGGCACTGAACGTGAATTGCCCCGACCGAATGGGATGATGCAGAAGGTGCAGCGATGGTCGCAGCCATTCTGGACCTGAACAAAGGCCCTTGCCCGACCCTCAATGCAATCGACCATGTGCGAAGCGGTTTCCGACAACTCAAAGATGTCGTTCACGCGCACCTTTTCATATTGGTTCACCCCAAATTCCGGTAGAGCTCGGTATGACTGGGCGTGAAGCTTGTCTTCATTGCCCAGCACCAGGTCCACTTCATCCATCGCGCCGAAACTCGCCGGGTCGGTCTGCGCTGCACAGCCTGATACGATGATGCGAGCATCCGGATTGTCCCGGCGGGCGCGGCGGATGGCTTGTTTGGCCTGGCGGACGGCTTCCGACGTGACCGCGCAGGTGTTCACCACAATGGCGTCGTCCAGCCCGGCAGCCTCTGCTTCGCGCTGCATAACCTGACTTTCATAGGTGTTCAGGCGACATCCAAATGTGAGTGTCCGGACCGCCATATCACGACTCGCCCATTGCCGGATCCTCAGAATCGCCCAGGCGGATCCAATTGCCGCTGGCCGGATCGAGCTTGCCGCTCCACTCAAATTCCACGGGCCCTGTCATGAACACCCGGCCGTTGCGGCCATCTTCCGCATTACGCCAGTCAATGTGTAGGTCACCACCGGGCACGGTGACGGTGGCTTTCGTGTTCGTCATGCCCAGTCGATGGGCCGCCACCAGCGTTGCACAGGCTGCGGAACCGCATGCCAGGGTCAGGCCTGCGCCGCGCTCCCAGGTTCGAATGCGGATAGCCTCGGCACTTAGAACGTTGGCGATGGAGATGTTGGCCCGGTCGGGGAAGAGGGGGTGGTTCTCCAGCACGGGCCCAAAACGCTCAAGGTCGTAGCCCCACACATCGTTGGGGGCCCAGAAAATGGCATGGGGATTACCCATATTCACCGCAGCCGGCGTGTGCAAAACCGGATTGTCGATAGGCCCAATCTGCAACTCGATGTTGCGCGTGTCGGCAAACTCCTCGGACAGAGGAATATCCTGCCAGTCAAAGAGCGGCGCACCCATATCAATCGTGATGTTCTGGGGGCCGCTATCGTGGGCACTGAGAACACCAGCCGCCGTTTCAAAGGTAAAGTCCGAGCGCCCGGTTTCTCCGGCCAATGCAGAGGTCACGCAGCGCATGCCGTTGCCGCAGGCTCCCGCCTGCGAGCCATCGGTGTTCCAAATGCGGATGTAAGCATCGGTGCCGTCGGTGCGTGCATCGCGAATTTCCATGATCTGGTCGAATTTGGTGGCATCTTGTGACGCAAGGGCGATGGCTGCCTGTGCCGTCATATGCTCCTTGCGACCGCGCAGGTCGGCGACGAGAATCTCGTTCCCAAGACCATTCATGCGCGCAAATTGCGCCCATCCATCGGTGGCAGATGGATCCTGATCGGACAGGGAGTTGGAACTGGGTATGGAAGTTTGCTCGGCCATGGGCACCATATGGCAGTCCAGCGAGGGGTTTGCCAGCGCGGCCCTGAAATCTCTGTTATGTGCTGCGCTGCTGAATGTAGGCGGTCAGGCCTGGCGCTTTGCGACGCGGACTTCCGATTGAAGGGCACGATCCGGGGTGCTGCGCTGGCGGCGGTCCAACCCTGCGTGATTGTCGCCTTTAAAAATCACCCGTCCACGTCCAACATCTTTGGCGAGATAGAGTGCTTCGTCGGCATTGCGCATCAGTTCACCAACTGAGTTGCCGTGCTGGGGCGCGTTGGCAACGCCAATCGACGCGCCGATGGCAATCGAATTGCCTTCAAACGCAATTGGCTGACAGGCCGCCTCGAGCAGAGACTCGCATACAAATTGCAAGGCTTCCCTGTCGTTCAGACCGTGGACAATCGCCATAAATTCGTCGCCACCAATGCGGGATAATTCCCCAATAGGCGACACGATGGAGTTCATGCGCCGTGCAACCGTCCGCAGCACATGGTCTCCTGCCTCATGGCCAAATGTATCATTGGCCTGTTTGAAGTGATCAAGGTCAATGGCGAGCAATGCGAACGGCCGTGCACCTGCCTCTTCGGTGGCATGGTCGATCAGCAGATCAAATTTCGAGCGGTTGGCCAGCCCGGTGAGGCTGTCATGGTGTGCGAGATGTCTGTTCTGGCTCTCCGACTCTGCCAGCGCCCGCAATGTTGCCGCAAACCGCACGCCAATGATGTAGACTGCAACCGCTGCAATCACGAGAAGAAATGCAATCGTCGGTGCGACATTTCTCAAAATCGCAAAACGCGGCGGCACCGGGTTCCAATTGGCCTGTATGACCGCCGGGCTCGGGCCGTTCGAAATGCTGGCCGTGGCCGCATATGTTCCCGTCTCGCTGGCCGGGCTCAGGGACAGATCATTGAGGCGTAATCTTGCCTCCATATCGGAAAGCATGTCGTCGCTAATCGGCACGGAGGCGACGGCAATGATGGGATCACCCGTAATGCCGTTCAGTCGAATGCTTGTGGGGAGCAGTGGTTGCGCCACCATCAAGCGCAATTTGTCGTTCACATAACGGAATGCGTAGCTGGTCAATCCAAGGGGCTGTTTTTTGGCATTGATCGGGATAATCGCGCCGCGCCGGGTTTGTACCGCCACCGCGTTGAACTGATCCCTGACATCGGCGATCAGATCTTGCGAGACGACGCTTATGCGCTGGTCCAGCTCTCTGGCGGAAACTTGTGTCAGCCAGCCCGTCGCCTTGACCTTGTTGCCCTCGAAGAAAACGACCGATTCAAATCCGAAACTGTTCCACGCCTTGGGCACCACTTCGGGGCGCAGCGTGTCCAGGTCCAGCTCGTCCTTGGTGGAGAGGAAAACGGCATCATTGCGGCTGATCAATCGCATATTGCGAAGCGATGCGTGCGCCATTCGCTCAAATTCCAACGCGACAAGACGGCGTTCTGAATCAAGCGTCATCCGATTGGCCAGATTGCCCGCATAGTCGACAACGAACACCAGCGACGCAATGAACATGAGCAGCGTGATGAGCGCAGCCATCCACACGCGGTTCACCAGTCGGCGACCGTCGGTCGGCTCTATACCAGCGTTCTGGCCGGTGCCTATGCCTGCATTGGCGCTTATCATTGGCGGAATTGACCACACCAAGCCTAAAGAAAGGGTTATGCAGGCGTACACAGCGCGCCAAAAGATGCGTTTTACTTGACATTTTGCCTGGTGTTGTGCTGAACGACCCCTGCTCTGCGAAAAAATCTGAACCGCAGCTGCCGACCATGGCGTCGCAAGCTCAAGCTTGTCGACGACTTTGGAGGTCAACACCCGACAGCGCGTTGCGCCCTCGGGTGCCTTTTCGGTTGTTGGTTTGGATAGCCGCGTCGGAGCGCTTACCTTCAGGGTCAACTGAAGGAAGAAGGACACGACATGTTTCAATCGCTTTCCGACCGTCTCGGTTCGATTTTTGATGGCCTGACCCGTCGCGGTGCGCTCTCCGACAAGGATGTGAGCGCTGCCCTGCGTGAGGTGCGCCGTGCATTGTTGGAAGCTGATGTCGCCCTGGAGGTTGTCCGCGACTTCACAGACCGGGTGCGTGAAAAGGCGGTTGGTGCCGATGTCGTCAAGTCTGTGACGCCGGGCCAGATGGTCGTCAAGATCGTCCATGACGAGCTGGTGGCGACACTTGGGTCGGATGCCGAGATCATAGATCTGAACGCCCCGGCGCCGGTCACATTCATGATGGTGGGCCTGCAGGGCTCGGGTAAGACGACCACCAGTGGCAAACTGGCGAAACGCCTGCAAGACAAGAGCGGCAAGAAGGTCATGATGGCCTCCCTGGACGTCAACCGCCCCGCCGCCCAAGAGCAACTCAAGCAATTGGGCGTGCAGACAAATGTCGACACGCTGCCAATCATTGCCGGTCAGGATCCGGTGTCCATCGCAAAACGTGCTCAACAGGCTGCCAAGCTGGGTGGATTTGATGTTCTGATCCTCGATACCGCCGGACGGACCTCCATTGACGAGCCGTTGATGGTGGAGATGGCGGACATTGCCCGCGCCACCGAACCCCATGAAATCTTGCTCGTGGCCGATAGCCTCACCGGCCAGGATGCCGTGAATGTCGCCAAGAATTTCGACGCGCGTATCCCGTTGACCGGGCTCGTGCTCACCCGCGTGGATGGCGATGGGCGCGGTGGCGCGGCGCTCTCTATGCGTGCTGTCACCGGCAAACCCATCAAGCTGATCGGGACGGGCGAGAAAATGGATGCGCTGGAGGATTTCCACCCCAGCCGCATCGCAGACCGCATTTTGGGCATGGGCGACATTGTCTCGCTTGTGGAAAAAGCCGCTGAAACCATCGACGCTGAAAAAGCGCAGGCGATGGCCAAGAAGATGCAGGCCGGCAAGTTCGATATGAACGACTTCGCCGACCAGATCCGCCAGATGCAGAATATGGGCGGCATGGGCGGCATTATGGGCATGATGCCCGGTATGAAGGGCGCGGCCAAACAGATGGCTGCCGCTGGTATGGATGAGAAATTGTTCGCCCGCCAATTGGCCATTATCGGTTCTATGACCAAGGGCGAACGCAGCCAGCCGGACGTCATGAAAGCCAGTCGCAAGAAACGTATTGCTGCGGGTTCCGGTGTTCAGGTTTCCGAAGTCAACAAGCTCATCAAGATGCACCGCCAGATGGCGGACATGATGAAAAAGATGAGTAAAGACAAAGGTATGATGAAGCGCATGATGGGCGGCCTTATGGGGGGCGGCGGCCCAGACCCGGAGGCCATGCGCGCGCAGATGATGGCCAGTGCGGATGGCCCTTCCGGCGCAAAGGGCGCCGGCATGCCGAGCACCGAGGAGCTCGAGCGGATGCAGCAGGCTCTAGGCAGCAATTCCATCGCAGGTGGAATGCCCGGTGGGCTGCCCGGTTTGGGCGGTGGAGGCCTGCCGGGCCTTGGTGGCGGTGGCCTGCCCGGGCTTGGCCGTCGTGCTTCAGGCCGGGGAGGCAAGAAGAAGCGATGAGCTATTCGCTGACATATCCTGACGCATCTGTGCGGACGCTGGCCCCGATCATCGAGACCGAGCGGCTGGTGCTGCGTGCGTTCAAACAGGCCGACATTGTGCGCTTTGCCGAAATGCATGCCGATGAGGATGCGACCCAGTTCACGGGGGGCACCAAGGATCTGACGGCAAGTTGGCTGCGCATGTCCGCCATGCTTGGGTCATGGTCGCTCAAGGGTTTCGGACCCTTCGCCGTGGAGGCCAAGCGCGACCGCAAGCTGGTTGGCCTTGCCGGTCCATGGCAGCCCGAAGGCAAGTGGAAGGAAGCTGAAATCAGCTATGCCTTTCATCCTGATAGCCATGGCCAAGGCTTTGCAAAAGAGGCAGTCGAAGCCTGCCTTCGGTTTGTCTATGAAACGCTAGAATGGCCCGAGGCCATGAGTTGCATCGACAAGGAAAATGCCAAGTCCATCGCATTGGCTGAAAAGTTGGGTGCGCGTTTCGAGCGCAATATCAAGATCTACAAGACCGTGCCAGTGCAGGTCTGGCGTTATCCATACCCCGCCGAGTTCGATGAGAACTGGAAACTGTGGGGGGCGGAATGAAGGTTGAATTCGAGATACCGACACTTGAGACACAGCGCCTGCGCCTCCGAGGTCTCGCCGAAACAGATCTGGATGGATTTGCATCGATCTATTCGGACGCCGAGAACGCCCGCTTTATCGGCGGTGTGGTGAGCCGTCACGAGTGCTGGCGCAAAATTGCGCTGATGATTGGCCATTGGCACATCCGCGGCTGGGGCATCTTTGCACTCGAGAGTAAGGCCAATGGCCAGTTTATCGGCTATTGCGGCCCTTGGCGCCCAGACAGCTGGCAACATGATGAGATCGCTTATTCGCTCGTTCCGGGGCAAAGCGGCAAAGGTCTGGCTGCGGAAGCCGCCCGACGCGCCATTCGCTTTGCCTATGAGAGTTGCGGCTGGGCAGGCGCTGTCTCCTATGTCGATGCGGGTAATGAAGCGTCGCGTCGCGTTGCGCAGAAAAATGGCGCGAGGCGAGACGGAAGTGCGACTATTCTCGACGACGAGACCGTCGAGGTCTGGCGCTATCCATCGCCCAGACAGTTCAGTGCACTGTTCCCATCTTGGGGCTCAGCATGACCACCATTCCTGTCATTGAAACCGAGCGCCTGCTCATGCGTGGCTGGCACACTGAAGACCATGAGCTGTTCACGGCGAACTGGAAACGCCCGGACTGGAACGAATACATTGGTGGTTTCCGCAATCGGGACGAGGTTTGGAATTTGATGTGCGAGGCCAACGGTTCATGGTCGCTGCAGGGATTTGG
The DNA here is from genome assembly GCA_039815105.1 of Pseudomonadota bacterium. Lineage (GTDB taxonomy): Bacteria > Pseudomonadota > Alphaproteobacteria > Rhizobiales > Rhizobiaceae > JBCBXA01. The sequence continues at coordinate 31,428 of JBCBZX010000001.1, read as the reverse complement.
TTTCATGGCCGTGGCGCTGAGGGAGACCGGTGAGCTTATCGGCATGGGCGGGCTACTTCGCCCCGGTGGATGGCCAGAACCTGAACTGGGCTGGTCGATCTTTCCCGAACATCAGGGCAAGGGATACGCCACAGAAATGACGATGGCCGCGCTGCGATTGGCTTACACCGAACTTGGCTGGACCACCGCCATGAGCCTGATCGATGCACGCAATGGCGCGTCCATCGGTGTGGCCAAAAAGCTTGGCGCTTCGCTGGAGCGCCATTCGGTACCCGTCACGCATTTCGTAGCCGATATCTGGCGGCACCTGCCCCCTGAACAATTCTTCAAGCTGCATGGAAAGACCAATTGATGAACAAGACACCTCAAGAGCAGCTTTCCGAGTTTCGCGCTTCCATCGACAATTTCGATGCCGCCTTGATTCACATTCTCGCCGAGCGGTTTCGCATCACCAAAGCGGTGGGCGAACTGAAGGCAGACCACGATTTTCCCGCGTCGGATCCGGCGCGTGAGAAAGAGCAGATTGATCGTCTTCGCCGCTTGGCGGAGCGCTCAAATCTCGATCCTGACTTTGCGGAGAAGTTCCTCGAGTTCGTCATCCGTGAAGTCATCCAACACCATCACCGGGCTGCCGGTCAGTCGGACACCAAAATTCTGGACTGACCCGTATCTCGTTTGAAATCAGCAAGCCAAACATAAGGAAAAACCCATGGCCCTGAAAATTCGTCTCGCCCGCGGCGGCTCTAAAAAGCGCCCATATTACCGTATCGTTGTAGCCGACGCCCGCGCCCCGCGCGACGGCCGTTTCCTTGAAAAGCTGGGTCATTACAACCCGCTTCTCGCCAAGGACAATGAGAACCGCGTCTCCATCGATGTGGACAAGGCCAAAGAGTGGATGGCCAAGGGCGCGCAGCCAACCGATCGCGTGATGCGTTTCCTTGATGAGGCCGGTGTTCTCAAGCGCGAAGCGCGCAACAACCCCAAAAAAGCTGAGCCCGGCAAAAAAGCGCAGGAGCGCCTGGCCGAGAAGAAGCAAAAAGAAGAAGACGCCGCTGAAGCCGCCAAGCAGGCAGAAGAGGATGCAAAGGCCGCAGAAGCCGCTGCTGCCGAGGCGCCTGCGGAAGAAGCTCCGGCAGAAGAAGAAAAAGCCGCCGAGTAAGCGCCTTCCTTTCAAGTTATGTGTGGGCGCTTGCTCGCCCGCACAGCACCTGTGATGCCTGTCTTAAAGTGCCGCCAGATAGGCTTCGACAGCTTGGAAAGTCGCATCCGCGTCGGCCACATCCAAGTGCGAGACAGCGTCAATAGGACGTATTGGCCCTTTGCATTCACCGCCGACAATGTGCCTTCATAGGCGTCGGCGACGAAGGCCTCATCGTCACGTCCAACCACCAATAAGAACTTTGGCAATCTCGCCACATCACCCAAATAGTCAGAGCGGGGCGCGTAGGACCTATTCATTGTGTATGAGTAGGCTCGGGTGGCCGTGTGGCCCAGCGGGCCCTCCAGAACAGCTTTGGGAAAGGCAAAGTCCACGATCTTGAGATGGTTGAGTGCGGTTATGCCCACTGTGTTGAGCATGGACAGGCCGATGATGCGGCGGACCCGCGCCTGCGCCCAGCCGCCGGAGGCTGGCCTTGTGGTCGGCGCATCGTGCTTGAGGAATGGGGCCAGCAGGATCGCACCATCAAGATCGCCACCAAATTGACCGCCTGCATAGCGTATCGCCAGGCCGCCTCCGGACGAATGACCCGCCATCACCACTTTCTGGCCAGGCGAGCGTTGTGCCTCAATCAGCGCGTGCAAATCGTCCTCCAACTGCCCGATATAATCTATATCTCCCCGCCTCTCCGGGTTCGGGCCATGGCCTCTCAAGTCCGGCAGCAGGACATCCGCCAGGTTTGCATTGGCTATGCGTGCGGCCAGTGAGTGATACCCAAGACCGTGCCAGCCCGAACCGTGTAACAGCACGACCAAGGGTGCTTGTGCCCGGTCGGCAGAATATTTGCGAACACCCAACTGGCTCCCATTTGCGCCGGTAAAATATGTGAGCGGTGGCGGTTCGCTGCCCGCCATTTTGATCTGGGTGAAATCGAGGCTGCCTTCACCTGTACGGTCGCGGCTTGGGTCGGACATGATGAGCGCCAGGGCAAGGCAAAGCGGAACGGCGCAGGAAATTGCGGTAAAAATAATCAGTTTTTGAAGCAAGACTTGGCCTTATTGGTAACGATAGATGCAAAACCTGCCTAAAGAACATCGCCGTTCAATGGCTGGCAATGGTTTTGTGCCAAATCTTGCCCATGGGAACACCGGCAGAAGACATTTCCAGCGTTGCAAGCGCGTCGCAATCTCGCCTCGGACAGATATGGTCGGCGGGGGTCGCACAGGCCCGCCGTCCGTTCAAGCGCCATGGCAATTGGGCGTGCCTCGCCTTTGCAGCGGGCGTGGCTGCGATCACTTCCAGCCTGTCGGTCACGTTTTTTGCCTTCTGCGTTGGATATTGGTTGGCCGTCTGCGATTGAGGAAAGGTCTCAAATCTGGCACCCAGCCCTGATGAAGACATCCTCTGACCGCCATGTCACCATTGCAAGAATTGGAGCGCCCCATGGCGTGCGGGGAGAGGTGCGCGTCCAGCCCTTCACCGCAGATCCGATGGCACTGGCTGACTATTCACCACTGATCATTGCGTCAGGCGAACCAAAGCTGCCCAAAAGCTTGACGGTGAAGAGTGCCCGGCCTGCCAAAACGGTGCTGGTTGTGCGTTTTGCGGAGGTCACAACACGCGAAATGGCGGAGGCGCTCAAAGGCGCTGAGCTGACCATCCCCCGCAACCGGTTTAATGATGAAGATCTGGAAGAAGGTGAGTTCTTCATCAGCGATTTGATTGGGCTTGAGGTCCGGAACACCGATGGCAGGGAAGTGGGTCAGATCGTCGGTGTGGACGATCACGGTGCGGGCGACGTCCTTGCCATCCAACGCACTGGAGGTGGCACTTTGCTTTTGGCCTTTACGCTGGCAAATGTTCCGCGCCTTGCGATATCAGAAGGGCATATCACGATCTCCCCGCCGGAAGAGGTGGATGCAAGTGGTGATGGCGCGCCCAAACGGAAAGGCGATGTTGGACAATGACCTTCCGCGCCAACATCATAACGCTGTACCCCGACATGTTCCCGGGCCATCTGGGTCAATCCTTGGCTGGCCGGGCGCTGGAGCGCGGAGATTGGACGTGCGAAACCACGGACTTGCGCCAGTTCGGCCACGGCAAGCACCGGGCAGTTGATGACACGCCCGCAGGTGGCGGCGCGGGGATGGTGCTACGGGCTGACGTTCTGGGCAATGCCATCGACCAAGCAAGTTCTGAAGGTGACGCGCGTCCGCGATTGCTCATGAGCCCACGCGGCAAGCCGCTGGATCAAGCCATGGTCCGGGAGTTCGCGTGCGGACCTGGCGCGGTGATCGTTTGCGGGCGGTTTGAAGGCGTTGACCAGCGGGTGATTGACGGGCGCGGCCTGAGGGAAGTTTCGGTGGGTGACTACATATTATCCGGCGGAGAGCCCGCAGCATTGCTGCTGCTGGACGCCATTGTCCGCCTGCTGCCCGGTGTCATGGGTAACGCGCAAAGTGGAGAGTTTGAGAGCTTTGAAAATGGGCTGTTGGAACATCCCCACTACACAAGGCCAGCGGTTTGGGAGGAGCGCACAATCCCCGATGTTCTGACCTCAGGCAACCATGGTGCGGTGGCCAAATGGCAACGGGAACAGTCCGAGCGCCTGACCCAAGAAAGGCGGCCTGATTTGCTGGCGCAAAAGACAGATGAAGGCGGCCTCTGAGCTGTGTGTGCCGCTAGACAGGCCGCCATGTCTGTTGTATGAGCCGCGCAGCTTTCCACAAGGAAACGTGACGACGTAACGTCCCTGGCTGTGAAATTCGCGGTCAACCGAGGCTCTCATATTGGGCAGTCGGGCTAGCGGGCGCTCTGGTCTTCGAAACAAGAAGAGAAAAGCAAATGAATATTATCCAGCAGCTCGATGCCGAGCAAATGTCCGCCATTCAGGAGAAGCGTCAGTTGCCTCCGTTTGAGCCCGGCGACACAGTGCGCGTTCAGGTTCGCGTGACAGAGGGCAGCCGCACGCGCTTGCAGGCCTATGAAGGTGTCTGCATTGCCCGTGCTGGTTCCGGCATAAATGAGAATTTCACCGTCCGCAAAATCTCCTATGGCGAGGGCGTGGAACGGGTTTTCCCGCTCTATTCCAGCCTTGTTGAGGGTGTGGAAGTGGTGCGCCGCGGTAAGGTCCGCCGCGCGAAACTTTACTATCTGCGCGGCCGCCGCGGTAAGTCGGCTCGTATCGTGGAGAATTCATCGGTGCGTGCGCGCAAGCTGAACGATGATCAGCGTCGCCAGATTGCGGATGAGAAAGCCCGTGCTGAGGCCGAACGCGTTGCCGCCGCTCAGGCTCTGGCCGCTGAAAAGGCCGCCGAGGAAAGCGCCGCAGAATAAATCGCATCAGAATAAACCGCAGCAAAGACTGCGTTGAATGTAGAAAAGCCGCGAAGCAAAATGCTTCGCGGCTTTTCCTTTGAGGCGACTGTACCGGCTGGGTGACCGGTTGGGCAGGGGCTGTGCCGCCTCAATTGGTCCCTCGCGCTGTCAGACCTATCGGTCTTTCGCTGCGGGGGCGCGGCGCGTTGCGCCGGTCGGCAGTTCCCTCCATGGAGGGCTGCCGACAATTTGGTATCTTGCTAAAACCTCAATTTGATCCCCGCTTCAAATGAGTTGGACTGCAACGTGTCTGTGCCCGTGGGTACGGTCCGGTCTTGCAGATCGGTATAGGTGTATTCACCCACAAAGGTCAGTTGCTCATCCAGGGCAAATTCCGCGCCGGCACCCAGCGTGTAGCCGGGGCTCAATTGCGTGTCTGTGCCGCCCGCAGCATTTGCGCCGCGCACGCTGCCCAAGGCACCGCCGGCCTCGCCATAAACCAGGATGCGATCTACGGGCAAAAAGCCCAAGCGGCCGGTCAAAGTGCCAAGGGCGGGCGTGTTGGTCAGGGTGCTGGCATCACCCCGCAACGCGATATCACCTTCAATGCCAGTCACTATGCGTGCCGTCGGCTGAAAATCATAGCCAGCCTCAAGCGCTCCGGTGAAGGCAGCATTGCCATTTGCGATCACGGAACCTGCCCTGAGGCCGACATATGGCCCCGACCATGAGTACAGAACTTCCGATGGAATATTGAAGGCCTCTGCACCACTCTGAATGGGCGCATTGAGCGTGCCATCTGGCGCATCGGCGGAATATATTTGTGTCTCCGACAGTGCTGCGAGCGGCGATGAGGATGGCGATGAGGATGTCGTGGGTGCGGCCGAAGCTTTTTCTATGCGTTGATCGCCTGCTATCGCCTGCGCGTTGGCAAATTTGGCGCTGCCTATGAGGGATGTGCTGGCGGCCACAGCCAACAGGGCTGTGCGCAGAGCGCCAGTTCCATTCTTGCGGTCAACTGTTGGTCTCATCGATCTGCCCGAACCCAGTTTCCATAGCGCATTTGCCGGTGGCGTATGCATGTTGTCGGCGTGTGAAGGCAAATATGCCGGTGCCGATCTGGAAGGTGGGTACCAATCAGGGTCGAAAAGTGGCCGTCAGATAAAACAGTGTAACATTGCTGCGACAGGTTTCAGCAGGCGCTTTAGAGTTTGTTAACCATGTTCAGTCGCCAGCAATGCCGTGGCTAGATGTCCGGAAAAGCTGGGACTGAACGCAATTTTGGCATGCCCGGCTTTGGTGAATCCCAGGTGAGGGCTTGCCAGTTACCTTGCCATCAACGCTTGTTGGCGCTCTGATTCTCTTCGCTATTGCCGAACCATTCACCCACGCTGCGCATCATGGTGTAAAATGCTGCGCTGCGTTCATTGCGGGCGCGACGGTTGAGATTGTGCAGGTCGGACAGTGTAGGTGTTTGGTATTTATCGTGGTTGGACATGGTCTCAGCTCCGGGGGTCTGGCGTGGGCCGTTTCGTTGCACATGAATTATGTTGATCTCATCTGTATAACAAGCTGGACTTTCTCACGTTTCAGATTAGAGATTCTAATGTATGATTGATGATCATACTTCCAGTGCCGCTGCCGGCGCAAACGTACCCATGCCCCCGCTCAACGCTTTGCGCGCGTTTGAAGCCGTGGGGAGGCGGCTGTCGTTCAAACAGGCTGCCGAGGAGCTCAGTGTTACGCCGGCGGCTTTGAGCCATCAGGTGAAGTCGCTTGAAGGGTTTCTTGAGCGGCAATTGGTGGTTCGGGGTAACCGGTCCATTTCGCTCACCAATGATGGGCGTACCCTGTTGGCTGGGCTTACCGATGCGTTCGGGCGGATTGAGAAGTCGGTTGCGGCCCTGCGTCCACGGCAGGAGTCCAATGTTCTGGTCGTGTCGTCCGGTCCGGCATTTGCGGCTAAGTGGCTCGCGCCTCGCCTGGCAGATCTGATGGCGGCTTTACCTGATCTTGATATCCGCATCTCCGCTGCGCTCGCGCTGTCCACCTTTGGGGAGGATGGCGTCGATTTTGCAATACGCTTTGGTCGGGGCAACCACCCCGGTCTTTTTCAGCAGCGGCTTATGGGGGAGGAGCTTCGGCCTGCGGCGTCGCCGGCATTTGTGGAAAAGCACAGCGTCTCGAAAGCCGCCGATATGGAGCATTTGCCGCTGGTACATGATGACAGTCTCAAGCCATTTGTCGATGAACCTGAATGGACCGACTGGTTTGCGGCGCAGGGGTTTGACACGGCCCGCGCGGCGCGGGGCGTCCGGTTCAATCAGGCAGACCACGCGATAGATGCGGCCTTGGCTGGCGCTGGCATGATACTTGGGCGCCACGCCCTGCTGGACAATGATATTCGCGCTGGCCGCCTGGTTTACCTGCCAGTGCCAGCCTTGCGCACCGATCTGGCTTTCTATGCCGTTTGCCCAAAAGGTCATGAAGCGCGGCCCAACGAAGCTGCGTTTCTCAATTGGCTCGTTGACCGCACTTCGCATTACGACCAGAAGGCGGACTAATTTTCTTCGCTCAAGATTGATTCAGATTCACCATGGCCCAGCCGCCCCTTCTCACCCTCCAGAATATCGCGCTTACCTTTGGGTCCACGCCCTTGCTGGAGGCGGCGGACCTGACCGTGATGCCCCGCGCCCGGGTGGCGCTGGTGGGACGCAATGGGTCCGGCAAGTCCACACTGCTCAAGATCGCCGCCGGGCTCGTGGAGGCTGATGCAGGCGAGCGTTTTTTGCAGCCCGGCACCACTGTGCGCTACATGCCCCAAGAGCCGGATATGGCCAGCCATGCCACCTTGCGCGATTATGTGCTGGCGGGGCTTGGACCAGCGGACGACCCCTACCGCGCCGACTATCTGATGGAACAGCTAGCGGTGAAGGTTGATGCCGATCCGGCCAGTGTGTCTGGCGGTGAGGCCCGCCGTGCCGCACTGGCCCGCACACTGGCGCCTGAACCGGATATCGTATTGCTGGATGAGCCCACCAACCATCTCGACCTGCCGGTGATTGAATGGCTTGAAGGTGAGCTGGCGCAATTGCGTTCCGCGCTTGTGTTCATAAGCCATGATCGGCGCTTTGCCGAAAATCTGAGCCGCGAAACCGTATGGATCGACCGTGGCCGCTCGCGGACCATGAATAAGAGCTTTGTACATTTTGAAGGCTGGCGCGACACCTTGCTGGAAGAGGAAGAGTTGGAGCGACACAAGCTGGACCGCAAAATCGTGCGCGAGGAACATTGGGTGGTTCACGGCGTGTCCGGCCGCCGCAAGCGCAATGTCCGGCGGCTTGCTGAGCTGGCGAAGCTGCGTGAAACCCGTGCTAATGCCCGCAAAGTGCAGGGCGGGGTGCAGATGACAGTGGGGGATGCGGAAACCTCCGGCAAAATCGCCATCAAGGCCAAAGGCATCTCAAAGATCTATGGCGAGCGCGACATCGTTAAGCCCCTCAACATCACGGTGCAGCGCGGAGACCGGATTGGGCTGGTTGGCCCCAATGGCTCGGGAAAGACGACTTTGGTGCGGCTGCTCACCGCCGAAATCGAGCCGGACGCGGGAACGGTTAAACACGGCACCAAGTTGGACATGGTGACGCTGGACCAAAAGCGCGAGGCGCTGAATCCTGACTGGACGCTTAAGGACGCGCTGACCGATGGCTCTGGTGATATGGTGGAGGTGGCCGGCCAGCAAAAGCATGTTATGACCTATATGAAAGAGTTTCTGTTTGCGCCCGAACAGGCCCGCACGCCGCTGCACGCTCTATCCGGCGGTGAGCGCGGGCGGCTGATGCTCGCGAGAGCCCTGCGAATTCCATCAAATCTGATGGTGCTGGATGAGCCCACCAATGATCTGGATCTCGAGACGCTGGATTTGTTGCAGGAGATGCTGGCCGATTATGCGGGCACCGTGATCCTCGTCAGCCATGACCGTGACTTTCTCGACCGCGTCTGCACATCGGTACTCATGGCGGAAGGGGACGGCAAGTGGATTGAATATGCAGGCGGCTACACCGACATGGTCGCGCAACGCGGTGCGGGAGTGGCTGCGCCGGGCGCTGACGAACTCAAAAAGTCTGAGAAGGGAGCAATAAAGAGCAAAGCGCCTGCCCCCAAATCAACTGCTCCTAAAGCTGCCAGCACCAAGCTGTCTTTTAAGCAGAAATACGCGCTGGAAAATTTGCCTAAGGAAATTGAGGCGCTCGATGCGAAGATAGAGCAGCTATCCGCAAAAATGTCCGACCCCGGTTTTTTCACCAAGGATCCTGACGGCTTTGCCAAAGCAACGGAGGAAGTCGCCAAGGTGCAAGCTCGCAAAGACGAGGCCGAAGAAGAATGGCTGGAGCTTGAAATGCTGCGGGAGGAGATGGAGGGGTAGTGCTTGATCTCCTAGAATACTATGGGCAAGCTTAGAGCGTCACGTCGAGTGCAGAGCTGGGGGATCTATATGAAAACGCTACTTGTTTTCTTTCTTACGATGTTAATGGTTGGAGGCAAGGCCGCCGCCGACGTAAAGTTCGATATCAAGTCCTCAGGTGTCCGAACTTGTTCAACCAGTTTTGCCATCAGTAAACTGACCAAGCGCGGTTGGAAGAGTGGCTCATACATGCGCGTTGTAAGGGGCAGCCAAATCGAGTGGCGTCTTTCCTCCGAGGAATTGGGGCAACCCACAGCTATCTTACTGAAGGCAAAGTCGATCGCTTCGAACACCGTGGAGCTAAATCGATCATCGGGGGTGGCTTGCCGCACCGGCCTTGCCGCGTTTGTGGGGGATAAGAAACTCATGCCTCACAGATCAATAGTAAAGAAATCCGAATATAACGACCAACTCAAATCGCCAAATAACGGCCAAGGCGAATCGGGATTCGAGAATTTATCTGAATTTCACATTGGTTTTCGCTCTGCCCGACACAAGTCTACTAGGAGATTTTTCGAGCCGAAACGTTATTGTCGTACGACGGCTGAAAGGAGAAATGTCTTTTCATTTTCAGATAATGACCAGCGTCTGGCACTCAATGCGGCTGAGCGTGGACGCCCGGTTGCTCGGCCAGCAGGTAAATTCTCTTCTGGATTCCAAGCAAGCATTATAATCGCTCCTCAGCGGGATTATCCAAAGAGCCCATGCGCGTTTGTAGAATTTGAGCTTAGAAACAACGGAAAGTTAACCGGAATAGTATTTTCTAAGAAGGCGTTACAGTAATGTCTCTCGCAAAGATGGCAGGTGATATTTTGGATGTTCGATTGCTGCTTTTGAGGGCTTTTGCGCTACCAAACGTTTCTCCAGGTCGAGATGGAGCTGAAGCAGGGCAATTAGCCATTGCTTCGGTTATCGTCGCTTTCGTCTATGCGACTCTAATGTCGCCAATATTGACCTCCGTGCCCAGCGATCCTCTTGCGGTTACTATTCTTGGTTTGAGCTGGCTATTGGCCTTTCTCATCGGAGGATGGCTAATATCATCTTTGTATATACGAATGCGAGGCCTAAAAGCGGACAGAGTTCCTGTTCACGTTGAGATTTGTCTCGTCGTGAGCCTTCTTGGCTCTTTGAGTTTTGCCTTTTATCACCACTACCTTAAGTCAAAATCCTACAATGTAGGAGATTTCGTAGAGGCGGGTGAACTTGTGTTGGTTGTGGCTCTATTTTCTACCTTAACTTTCTTCGCAATCCGCTCGTTTATCCGCTTTTGTCGCTACGAGCCGATTTTAAATCGCCGAAAAATCACGATAGAGTGTATCTCTACATTGTTTGTGTACTCATTTTTCTTTTCTGTTTTTGGAGTTTACATCCCGCTTCGCTACTTCACTTAGATAAATATGTTCGGCCAGACCCGCAGTTTTGTTTTTGACTACCCAAAACATAAGTTCTCGACAATCAGGAAAATTTCTCCTCAAACGCCGCCACAATCGCGTCGCCCATCTCGCCGGTGGACACTTTCGTGCACCCATCGGCCATAATGTCCCCGGTGCGTTTGCCGCTCTCCAGAACCTGGGCTATGGCGGCCTCAAGAGCTTCGGCTTCGCTTACCATTTCGAACGAGTAGCGCAGGCACATGGCCAAACTTGAAAGCATGGCGATCGGGTTGGCGATGCCCTGGCCGGCAATATCAGGGGCCGAGCCGTGGACTGGCTCGTACAGCGCCTTGCGCTTGCCGGTGGTCGCGTCTGGCGCGCCCAGCGATGCAGAGGGCAACATGCCCAGCGAGCCGGTGAGCATAGCCGCAACATCCGACAACATGTCGCCAAACAGATTGTCGCAAACGATGACGTCGAACTGTTTGGGCCAGCGCACCAATTGCATGCCGCCTGCATCCGCCAGCATGTGGCTCAATTCAACGTCGGAATAGTTTTTTTCATGATAGGCGGTGACGACACGGTTCCACACGACGCCTGATTTCATGACATTGCGCTTCTCCATGGAGCAGACGCGGTTGTCGCGGGTCCGGGCCAAATCGAAGGCGACGCCTGCAATGCGCTCGATTTCGTAGCTGTCATAGACTTGGGTATCGATCCCGCGGAGCTGCCCGTCCTCCAGTTCGATAATTTCTTTGGGTTCGCCAAAATACACGCCGCCGGTTAGTTCGCGCACGATGAGAATGTCGAGACCCTCCACCACCTCTGGCTTAAGTGAGGAAGACGCGGCAAGGGCCGGGTAGCAGATGGCGGGGCGCAGATTGGCGAAAAGCTCCATATCTTTGCGCAGGCGCAAAAGTCCGGCTTCGGGGCGGGCTTCGTAAGGTACGTCATCCCACTTGGGACCACCCACGGCACCGAACAGCACAGCGTCGGCGGCCATGGCCTTGGCCATATCAGCGTCAGAGATCGCTTCGCCATGGGCGTCATAGGCGGCGCCGCCAACAAGGCCCTCATCTGTGGTGAAGTCCGCGCCTCTTGCGTTGAGAGCGTCAATGGCTTTGCGTACCTCGTCCATGGCTTCAGGGCCGATGCCGTCACCGGGCAAAAGGAACAGGGATTTGGACATGGTAACCTCAATGGCAATGCTGAATTTGCGCTTTCCTAGCTCCAGCTCCGGCCTGTGTCCATGCATCGGAGAAGTTGGACACTTGGTGTTGCATCGTGCATCAGATGAAGGCTCGCCGCTGCACCCCGGCAGATTGAGGCGCAGCCCGATTGGCCAGTAGACGGAAGGAAAGAAAGTGATGGATGTGCAGCGTGTGGCGGCCTTTAGCCAAGGTGACAAGGGTGGCAATCCGGCTGGCGTCGTGCTGTTGAACGAGGCAGCGTCCGATGCCGATATGGCGCGTGTTGCAGCCGAGGTAGGCTATTCGGAGACAGCGTTTGCCACTGCGCTTGATGGGTCCAATCGAAAGTGGCGCGTGCGCTATTTTGCGCCGGAGTCAGAAGTGCCCTTCTGCGGTCATGCCACCATCGCCCTTGGGGCGGTGCTGGGACAGCATGCTGGTGCCGGAACGTTTGAGCTGGTGTTGAATCAGACCACGATCACCGTAGAGGCTCTGCCGTCTGAAGACGGCCTGGCAGCACAATTGACTTCGCCACCCACTGCAAGTCGCGCGATGACTGCAGGCGAACTTGAAGAAGCACTGGCGCTGTTTGGTCTTGCCACCGGTGATTTCGATGAACGCCTGCCGCCAGCCCATATTCACGGTGGCGCAGATCATTTTGTGCTGCCCTTGCGAGATCGCGCCCGTTTGTCTGCCATGCAGTACGACCTTGATGAAGGCCGAAAATTCATGCGCCAATATGGGGTGGTCACGGTGATGCTGGTGGTTATCCAGTCGCATCAACAGTTTGCAGCGCGAAATGCGTTTGCTTCCGGCGGCGTGCTGGAAGACCCGGCGACCGGAGCGGCGGCAGCGGCGTTTGCGGGCTATCTACGTGACCAAAAATGGCCTCATGGCGGTCGGTTTGCGGTGCACCAAGGTGAGGATATGGGGCAGCCATCTTTGATTAAAGTGGCTCTGACAGACCAGCCGAACGCGCCTGTTAAAGTATCCGGTTCGGTTCGCCCGATAATGGCGCGCTGACGGCTAGCAATTGCGGACAAGAGTGCGGACCTTGGGGTGGTCCAGCTTGTTGAGCGGTTCCACTTTTACATTGGTCCACCCCGCATTTACAAAACCCAACTTGCCTGCTGCCGCCCTCGTCAGATCAATAATCCTCCCTTTGGAGTAGGGTCCACGATCATTTATACGCACCACGACGGCCTTGCCGTTGCGTTCATTGGTAACGCGCACTTTCGTGCCAAACGGCAGGGTTTTATGTGCAGCGGTCATGGTGTTGGGGCTGGCCCGTTCGCCGGACGCCGTTAGGCTCGTCATCGCATACCATGAGGCTTTGCCGCAACTGGCGGGGGCAGCGTCTGCGGACGCTATGGCGGCGGTCATGAACATGGCGAAGCCAAGCAAAAGTCCGATGGTCGTTTTCATGGCTGCAGGTCCCTTGCGCGCATCAATTCAGCGCGTCAGTTGCCGCTGCCAGATGGCCGAAATTGGAACGGTCTGTGACCATTACAAGGCAATGCTGCGGTGGGTTTGCCTTAAGTGTTTAACATGCCTTACCGTCAACCCTGCGAAGTCGCCCGGGCTTGGTGATGGGGAGGAAAATGGACCGCAGGCTTGAACTGATTGCCGAAATGACGCCTGCCATCTGGGTGCATCTGTTGTCCATTGTGCCCGCTATTGTGATCGGTGGCTATGTGCTCTACCGGCGCAAGGGCGATGCCCGCCACAAACTGTTGGGCCGCCGTTGGGTGGCTTTGATGCTGGTGGCGGCTATCAGCTCGTTCTGGGTGACTGAGATTCGTGATGGTTTCAGCCCGATCCATTTGCTGTCGGCTTACACCTTGTTTTCCGTGACCGCCGGTGTCTGGGTGATACGGTCCGGGCCGCGTACCCCGCGCGCGATGCGCCTTCACCGTAACTTCATGCAATCGCTCTATGCGACGGGCATTCTGATTGCCGGGGGCTTCACGTTCCTTCCAAATCGCCTTCTGGGCAGGCTCACCTTTGGCGAGACCATGCCAGCGATCAATTATGCTTTTGTGGCCATCGTGGTTGCCATGGGTTTGTGGCTTTTGATCAATGTCACGCGCCGGCAAAGTGTGGTGATTGACGCTGTGATCAAATCACTGCCGAACAGGCGCTGATGGCGTTGGCCGGACATGGCCTTGCCAAAGGGTGCAGCCAAGCCCAGCTAAACAAAGCTAAATTCAGCTAAACCCAGGGCCGGTCCTGCGAAAGTTTGGCTTCAAAGCCGTTGATGGCGTCACGCTTTTGCAGTGTCAGACCAATATCATCAAGGCCATTGATAAGGCGGTGCTTGCGGCCTTCATCAATCTCAAAATGGATTGTGCCACCATCCGGGCCCTTGATGGTCTGGCTTTCCAGATCGACAGTGATGACTGCGTTGGAGCCGCGCTCCGCATCGTCCATCAGCTTTTCCAGCTCTTCTGGGCTGACCATGACGGGCAAAATGCCGTTCTTGAAGCAATTATTGTAGAAAATATCGGCGAAGGATGTGGAGATGACGCAGCGAATGCCGCGGTCCAGCAGCGCCCATGGGGCGTGCTCGCGGGATGAGCCGCAACCAAAATTGTCGCCAGCGACCAAAATCTCCGCTTCGCGATAGGCAGGCTTGTTGAGCACAAAATCCGGGTTTTCGGACCCATCTTCATTCAAGCGCATTTCCGCAAACAGGCCTTCAGCCAGCCCGGTGCGCTTGATGGTCTTGAGATAATCCTTGGGGATGATCATGTCCGTGTCGATGTTGATGATCGGCAGCGGTGCGGCAACGCTTGTCAGCGTGGTGAACTTGTCCACGGGTCAGCCCTCGTTCGAATTTGACAGGTGTGCAGTTGGAGTGGTGAGGCCTTGTAGCCCGTCCCATCGCTGCGTTGCAACACGGCCTGCTTGCAATGGAGGTGCGACCAGCCCAATTTGCGGCGCAACTTAACGACGGAATTTCTGCATGGCCGAAGACAAACCGGGCTTCTTGAAACGCATTTTCTCTTTTGGGCGTAAGGCGGCGGAGCTATCACCCGAGGTGGAGCAGCCGCAGGTTGAAGAAGTGGCGGAAGCTGCGCCCGCTCAAGTGAGCGAGGAGGTGGATGCGCACGTGCGCAACACGGCTGTGAATGGCGGCGAGCTAGAGGCCGAACCGCTCGATGAGATTGATTTAAGCGATGTGCCGGAAGGTGAGCCGAAGCCTGAAGTTGAGGAAGACGAAGACGGCGGAGCAGAAGAGGTCGTTCCGAGCGAAATTGAAGAAAAGGCTTCTGGTTCTGTTGTTCCAAAGCCGGTCGCTCCTTCCGAACCTACAGTTCCTGCAGGCATAGCCATCCGCGATACGTCGGTCTTGGGTGCCGAGGAAACGCCAGAGCCGGAACCGGAAAAAAAGGGTTGGTTCGCGCGGCTTACGTCTGGCCTGTCGCGATCTTCCAGCCAACTCACCAGCAACATTTCTGGCATTTTCACCAAGCGCAAGCTCGACGATGACACTCTGCAGGAGCTCGAAGACACGTTGATACAAGCGGACCTTGGCGTCGAGACTGCGATGAACGTCACAGAGGCGCTGGCGAAGGACCGCTTCGGCAGGGACGTAAGCACCGATGAAGTACGTAAAATCATGGCGGCGGAGGTGGAGAAAGTGCTCGGCCCGGTGGCCATGCCGCTGGAACTGGACCTCAGTCACAAGCCCCATGTGATTTTGGTTGTTGGCGTCAATGGCACTGGCAAAACGACCACCATTGGCAAGCTCGCGGCCAAACTGCGGGCCGGTGGGCTGGACGTCATGCTTGCGGCCGGCGATACCTTCCGCGCGGCGGCCATTGAGCAGTTGAAGATCTGGGGGGATCGGGTGGGCGCACCGGTGCGGGCGTCAAAGCTCGGTGCCGATGCAGCCGGCCTTGCATTTGATGCGTTTGAGGCAGCGCGGGAAGCGGGCTCCGATGTGCTGATCATCGACACTGCCGGACGACTGCAAAACAAGACCGAACTTATGGATGAGTTGGCCAAGATTGTGCGCGTGCTGCAAAAAACTGATCCCGATGCTCCCCACACCGTATTGCAGACTCTGGACGCCACCACGGGCCAAAATGCATTGCAGCAGGTTGAGATATTCAAACAGACCGCGGGCGTGAACGGGCTGGTCATGACCAAACTTGATGGTACGGCCCGGGGCGGCATTCTGGTGGCCATCGCGGCCAAGCACAAACTGCCCGTCTACTTCGTGGGCGTCGGCGAGGGTGTCGATGATCTCGAGCCTTTTGACGCAGATCAATTCGCGCAGGCGCTGACAGGTGGCACAGATGCCACTGAGGAACTGGCATCCTAACGGTCTGCCGGGTGCAACGAGGAGCATTTCGTGCTTGAGTTTTTCTTTTCACCGCTCAGCAATCCGTGGTTCTACGCTGCGGCTATTCCGGCGCTCTTTATTGTCGGCCTCACCAAAGGTGGGCTTGGCGGGCTGGGGGCCGTGTTTGGTGTGCCGATCATGAGCCTGGTGATCAACCCGGTGCAGGCAGCGGCTATCATGCTGCCCATCATGATCGTGATGGATGTGATGGGCGTTGTGTCTTGGCGGGCCAGGTTTCATTTTGGCATTATGAGAACCATGTTGCCTGGCGCCATTGTCGGCGTGGCCATCGGGTACTTCTTCGCCTCGCAACTGTCGTCGGACTGGATACGCATTATCGTCGCCTTGGTGGCCCTAGCGTTCCTGTTCAACGAATGGTTTGGCAAAAAGGCCAAGGCTGCTGAGCCGCGCCAGACTGAGAACACCAAACTGGCCGGTGCGTTCTGGGGCACGGCGTCGGGCTTCACCAGTTTTGTCGCTCATGCCGGCTCGCCGCCCTATCAGGTTTACACCCAACCCATGCGGTTGGACCCGACCTACTTTGCTTCCACGGCCATTTGTTTTTTTGCCGTGGTCAATGCCATCAAGCTCATTCCATATTTCGCATTGGGCCAGTTTGATGCCACGAATTTGGCCACGTCGCTGGTGCTTTTGCCGGTGGCACCGGTGTCCGTTTTGGCAGGGGTGTGGCTTGCGAAACGCATCTCGAAAAGAATCTTTTACCGCGTGCTCAATTCGCTCTTGTTCATTTTATCTTTGCAACTTATGTGGCAGGGAGTGATGGGAATTTTATGATCCCGCACTTTCTTTCAACAGCCGCAAGCCAGCACAGCAGTTGCTGACCCAGGGCCTTGGTAGCTTAGGAGTTGCCGATGTCTGCCTACACAATTTTGAACGCCCTTTCCCATGCCCCAGCTGGTTCTTTGACCGGCATGACGGCGCTTGCCACTCAGATGGAAGCGGGCAATTTGCAGCTGACCAAAAAGACCAACAAACCGACCAAGAGCGCTCGCTAATCGCAGTCCCGTTCCGTTGCCTTCTTTCCCCTGGCGCGTTCCGGGTGCATAGGAAGGGGGACATCGGAAATGGGAGCCGGGCCCTTATGTGGTTCGGATAAGATTATGGGTTTCAAAGTCGCCATCATCGGTGCCACAGGCAATGTGGGCCGGGAGATGTTGGACATTCTCGACGAGCGGGGCTTCCCTGCCGACGAGGTGGTTGCACTTGCGTCGCGCCGGTCCGTTGGCAAGGAAGTTTCGTTTGGCGACCGCACGTTGAAGTGCCGCGCGCTAGATGATTATGACTTTGCCGGCACCGACATTGCGTTGATGAGTGCGGGTGGCTCCATCTCCAAGGAATGGTCTCCAAAAATCGCGGCGGTAGGTGCCATCGTGATCGATAACTCGTCCGCCTGGCGCTACGACCCGGACGTACCCTTGGTGGTGCCGGAAGTGAACCCGGAAGCCCTCGACCACGCCCACAAGAAGGGCATCGTCGCGAACCCGAATTGCTCAACTTCGCAGCTGGTGGTGGCGCTTAAGCCGCTGCACGACAAAGCGCGCATCAAGCGGGTTGTGGTGTCGACCTATCAGTCCGTTTCAGGCTCCGGCAAAGAGGCGATGGACGAGTTGTTCGACCAGTCCCGCGCCGTGTTCGTGGCTGATCCCATCACGCCGCGGGTGTACCCCAAGCGAATCGCGTTCAACTGCATTCCGCACATCGATGTGTTCATGGATGATGGCTCCACCAAGGAAGAGTGGAAAGTGGTCGCCGAGACCAAGAAGATGCTCGATCCGAAAATCAAGGTCACTTGCACCGCTGTGCGCGTGCCGGTGTTCGTGAGCCATTCAGAAGCTGTGAACATTGAGTTTGAAGACGAGTTGTCTGCCGATGAAGCGCGGGAGATCCTACGTGACGCGCCGGGGTGCCAAGTCTATGACAAGCGCGAAGACGGCGGCTACACCACGCCGTATGAAGCTGCTGGCGACGACGCGGTTTACATCAGCCGCATTCGCGAAGACCCGACCCTCGATAGCGGCCTGAACATTTGGGTGGTGTCAGACAATCTGCGCAAGGGCGCGGCGTTGAACACCATTCAGATTGCCGAGGCTATGATCGAGCGCGGCTTGCTTAAGGGCAAAGTGGCAGCCTAGAACATGATCCTGGCACCCTCGGGCTTGTCCCGAGGGTCTGGCGGTGGCATGGCGTGCTGGATTTGAGGCCGCTCCCCGGGGCGGAGCCGAGGGTGCCGAAACCAAGCTTTCGCTAAACCCGTGGCTATTGCGCGCAGCTTTCGGGCCGAGCCTCCTGCACCAGGGTTGCAATGCGGCCATCATCCATGAAGGTCATAACCTCCACCGTCCCGTAAGGTTCTCCAGCCGCAAATCGGTAGCAGACATTCATTTCAAAAACCGCATCGGTTACGTCTGCGATTTCATGCTCGATCGCGCCGCCTTCAATGACATTGGCCCATTCGCCAAGGCTTTCGACAAATTCTTCACCGGTTTGCTGAATGTCGAGGTCTCGCAGCTCTACCTGTGCGTCCGGTGCCAGCTTCAGGCCAACGGCAACTTCATTCACGGGTTCGGAAAGCGCGGCATAAAATTGATTCACAGTTCCGGTCAGGCCCTGTTTGGTCGATTCTGAAACGCTGGTTTGAGCGATGGCGGGCAGAGAGCTGACCGCAAGTGCGCAAATTGTAATGGCAAGGTGTGGTTTTGGCATGGGGACATCCTTTTGAGGGTGCATAGATCATACCTTGCCGAACGGCTTTGTTAAGGCGTCACTCGGGGCGTTTGAAATCGCCTGTATCCGCATCCATGGTCCATAGCTCCCCGGTGGATATATCAAACCAGGCCCCGGTTAGATTGATGCGGCCTTTGCCCTCGAGGATCGAGACACACGGAAATGTGCGCAAATTCTCGACGGAGTTGCGGACCGATATGCGCTCCATCGCCGTCTGCCGTTCCGACGGAGACAAATGGGCATAGCTGGTGACATCTTCCGCCGCTTGACGCACGAGGCCCATCCATTTGCCGATGAAATCCCCCGGCGATAGCGGCTCCATCCCATCGGTCAGCGAGGCTTGTATGCCACCGCACCGGCCATGGCCCATCACCACAATATGCTGCACTTTGAGCACCTGGACGGCATATTCCAGTGCCGCCGAGGTGGAGTGGTGGCTGCCGTCGGGGGCGTAGGGTGGCACGAGGTTGGCCACGTTTCGCACAACGAATAATTCGCCCGCGCCGGCGTGGAAAACAGTTTCCGGCGCGGCTCGGCTGTCGCAACAGGCGATGATCATTGTGGCGGGGGTCTGCCCTTCAATGGCCAGATCACGGTAGCGCTGTGCTTCGTCGTGATATGCGCCCTTCATGAAGCGGCGGTAGCCCTCAAGCAGATGCTCAGGAAAACCCTGTTTTACGTCTGGACGCTTGATTTTGGCGGGATCTGCAACTTTAGCCAAGCCTTTGATTTTCGTCTGTATATTCATCATCTGGCCTGTCGGTTGCGGCGCTAGAACCGTTCGGGGCGCAGAACCTGAACGTCGTTTACGGTGACGATGCCGATCTGCTCTGCGAGCAATTGTGCCAAATTATCCAGGGCCGCACTAGCGGCCTCTGCGGAGGTAACGCAGACGATTGCCACCATGTCGGAGGAGCCGGAAATATCGGCGTCGCGCCGCCATGTCTGGCCGTTGCCATAGCCTTCGAGGGCCGGAAGCACCGTGTAGCCCGTCACGCCGGACTCTTGCAAAACGCGACCGGCGCGCCGCGCGGCCATGCGTTCGACGATCAGTTCGATGCGTTTCATTGCGTATGTTTCAGCCATGTGATCTCCCCCTCAACCGGCTACAAAATTGGCCATGCCGATGTAAAGCGGAATGCCAAATATGACGTTGAAGGGGAATGTGATGCCGAGGGAAAGGGTCAGATATACCGATGGCCGCGCTTTGGGCAAAGCCAGACGCATGGCCGCTGGAACGGCTATATATGACGCTGATGCGGTAAGGGTGATCAGAAGAGCGGCATCGGCGGCTGGCATGCCCAGTGCCCACGCGATGATAGCAGCGATGCAGGCGCTGACGACAGGCATGTAAAGGCCAAATGCAATGGTGCCGAAGCCAAGTTGTCGCCAACCATTGCGTAGGCCTCGACCTGCCGACAGCCCCATATCCAGCAGGAACAGGCAAAGCACGCCTTGGAAAAGCCCGGTGAAGAAAGGCGCGATGCCAGCCGTGCCCTCTTCACCTGCGATCCAGCCGATAAACAGCGCCCCCAGCAGCACGACAACTGACGCGTTGAGCAGGACTTCTCGTACCAGTTCGCCCCGGTCGGCGTCAGCCATGGCGCTGGCGCGGTCCTTCGGTTGCCGGTCCATGCGGCTGATGATCACAAGTGCCGAAATGATAGCCGGTGCTTCCATGAGGGCAGCCACGGCCACCAGATGTCCGGACGCTTCCACGCCAAGGCGCTCCAGAGCGTCCGTGGCGGCAACAAAGGTCACGATGGATATTGAACCATAATGGGCGGCCGCAGCGGCCGCATCCGTGGCATTGAGCCGTGTTGTCGCGCGCAGAATGGCAAAGGCCAGCACGGGAATAGCAAAGGACAAAATGATGCCGGCAATGAGGACAGCCACCACCTCAATGGTGAGCGGGTTCTTGGCCATTTCAACGCCGCCCTTAAGGCCGATCGCCATCATCAGATATATGGCCAAGCCCTTGGCAAATGCTTCGGGCACTGTGGTTTGTGAGCGCAGCAATGCTGCACCCAGCCCCAAAAGGAAAAACAGAATGATCGGCGACAGCAGTGTCGCCAGCGCAGTTTCCAAATCTCTATCCCCTTCGAGGCGGGTTCTCCTGCCCGTCCTGCCCGCTAATGGCGGAAATGTCTCATGCCGGTGAAGACCATGGCAAGTCCGGACTGGTTGGCAGCCGCAATAACTTCATCATCGCGCATGGACCCACCGGGCTGGATAATCGCAGTCGCCCCCGCCTGGGCGGCGGCCAGCAGGCCATCGGCAAACGGGAAGAACGCGTCAGACGCCACCGCTGATCCCACCAAATCCAATCCGGCATCCTGGGCCTTGCGGGCGGCAATGCGTGATGAATCCAGTCGGCTCATCTGGCCTGCGCCAACGCCAACGGTTGCGCCGTCCTTCACGTATATGATGGCGTTGGATTTGACGTGTTTGGCCACCCGGAACGCGGTTTTCAGATCAGCCAGTTCCTGGTCGGTTGGCGCGCGGTCGGTCACCACTTTTAGGTCGATATCATCCATGACGCAGGCGTCGCGAGATTGAACCAGCATGCCTCCGGAGACCGTCTTTGCAGCCAGGCCCGCTGCTCGTGGGTCGGCAAGGCCACCGGTTGTGAGGAGCCGCAGATTCTTTTTGGCGCCGATGATCGCTTTAGCTTCATCGGTTGCGTCCGGCGCGATGATCACTTCCGTGAATATCTCAACCATCGCTTGCGCAACCTGTGCATCCACAGTGGCATTCAATGCCACGATGCCGCCAAAGGCCGAAACCGGGTCGCATGCGTGCGCCGCTTTGTAGGCCTGTGCCAGCGTGCTGCCCGTTTTCATCTGTGCAACACCGCAGGGGTTGGCATGTTTGATAATTGCGACGGCGGGGCCGTGGGCCGGGTCGAACTCGCTGATGAGTTCAAAAGCGGCGTCCGTATCATTGATATTGTTGTAGCTCAGCGCCTTGCCCTGGTGCTGTGTGGCAGTTGCCACGCCGGGGCGCTGCTCTCCATTGGTGTAGAACGCAGCGTCTTGGTGGGGATTCTCCCCATAGCGCATCACTTTCGACAGCGTGCCGCCAAGGGCCCTGTGCGGTGGTGTGGCGATCTTCAGATCAGCCGCCATCCAGTTGGAAACGGCAGCATCATAGGCAGCGGTGCGGGCAAAGGCCGCTTGCGCCAGGCGCTGGCGCGCCGCCAGCAGTGACGCGCCATCATTGGCCGCCAGCATATCGAGGAAGTCCTGGTAGTCGGCAGGGTCGGACAACACAGATACATAAGCATGGTTTTTGGCCGCCGCTCTGGTCATGGCTGGCCCGCCAATGTCGATATTCTCGACGGTGGTCGCACGATCAGCACCCTGAGCCACCACTTGCTCAAATGGATATAGATTGCACACCAGCAGATCGATGCCTGAAATGTCGTGCTCTTCCATCGCGGCAACATGGTCATCATCCCCGCGAATGGCCAGCAAACCCCCGTGCACGCCCGGATGCAATGTCTTCACACGCCCGTCCATGATTTCGGGGAATTGCGTCAGATCAGAGACATCACGCACGTCAAGGCCCGCTTGGCGCAGGGCCTTTGCACTGCCGCCGGTGGAGACGAGTTCCACACCAGCCTGTACCAGCGCCGTGGCCAGTTCAACCAGGCCTGTCTTGTCAAACACGGATAGGAGCGCCCGTTTGACGTGCACCTTGTTGGGCGCGGCAATTTGGCGTGAAGCAATGTGATTGGAGGCATCCATGGCGGGGTTCCATATAAAATTCTCGTACAGCACAATGGTATTTCAATCGACTGGTAGAGAGGCCGTACCAAGCTGACACCGTCAGGCAAGGGCAAGGCACCGTCTGGCCCTGCTTATCCCGCATTTGCTGCATGGCCTATAGAGACAATTGCCATTCCAGAGTTAGACCTTTGGCCTCCCGCTCAATGGCCCCCGACGCCACAATTTGTTGAATAGCCTTCGGTCCGCCGGGGTGATTGATCTGGAGACTTGGTGCGATTGCTAATGCGAATTGCGCATCGGTCTTCAAATCAAGCGTCCAAATGCGCCCACCGACCGACTGTATCGCAACCGTTCTGTCAGCCTTCAGTTTTGCGCGACAGCCCGGCGCAAGGTGAAATCGGACGTCAATGGGCAGGCTCCCGTCTTCGGGCAGGTTTGGGCGCAAAGAGCGGGCGACACCGCCGACCCGTGAAAGCGTGTCCTCAAACTCCACCAAACGGCCGTCGGGGCTCAGCGCGATGGCTCTGCGGTGCAACAGACCCAGTTTGCGCTTGTACCCATCATGCTCAGCATTGAGCCAAACCCGGCCGTCACCATGCTGGCCGGTTCGCTGGTTTGGCCTCGCCAATGCATCCACGATCTCGTTGCCCGTGAGGGCCTGCATGAGATTGGACTGCGCTGCGCTTGAGGATGAATGGCCTGCAATGGCCAACGCCGAATGGGCTGCCGTTTGCCGCGCCGCCATTCGCCATTTGTTTTGGCTGCGCACATAGGCTTCTTCCGGCGTGCCGCAATTGACGATCACACGCTCCCCGCCTGATGACAGCTCAAAGCCAAGGGTTCCGGCCTGTGCTTCAGCCGATACGCCGACGGGAGGGGTGGGGCCCACGTCGCAAATGACAGTGGTTCCCGAAGCGGCAAGTCGTGTGTAGCCGCCGCAGGTTTCCACGGGTCTTAAGGGGCGCCCATCGCTCACGCCCACAGCAAGAACGCCGGTCACTCTCTCAAGCGATTCTTCTTTCGCGCCGTTGAAGACGGCCAAGCCGCCATCGGAATGTTGGGCGATGGAGATCCAGCGCGCCATGGCTCCGCTTACGCAGTCGAGGTCCTTCACCAATTGGGTGGTTGCCGCGTCAGAGTGGACATTCTTGGTATGGATGCGGATGGCGGAAGTGGTGCTGACCAAGATCGGTATCAGTTCCATCGCAACCGATGGTCGACGGCAGACGTGGACCAAGGGGTGTGGGTCAGCGAAAGCTGGCGATAGCGCATCGCGCGCGGCCATCGCATCGCCGCACTGACGCGCCAGAATATGGGACAATTGCCGCCTGGCAGATGCTTTGGATCGTGCCGAACTGCGAAGCGTGTGGGCGGCGAAAGCCAGGGCCAGAGCCGCCATGAGATGTTCACTTGTGAGGGCCTGTACATCGTATCGGTTGCGAAGGTGGCGCACGTGCCGTGCAATCGCTTCATGGAATTGGCGGATAAGGGTGGCGTCACCACTGGCGGTCAGCAAGGAGGAATGAGTGATCCAGGAGATCAGGCGTTCCGCCGTTACAGCCAGATTCCACACGGCGTTTTCCATTTCCGCTGCTCGGACCGGGCCCTGCACTTGCAACCATTCTTCCAGCAAGGACCGGGCGAGTTTCTGCGCCAAAGTGCTGTCCGCGGCCTGCAAATGCCGCAGCCATGCAAAACTGTTCAATCGCTGTTGCCAATGTGTAGGTGCGCCAGACAGTTCAAACGGCGAGAAGCCCACCGTATCGACCATTATGCCACCCAGGTTGAAGCGGCCCGCGTAAAATTGCTCGGAAAGACCTGCGTCGGGCAAAAGGGCCGGCCCCGGACGCTCGCCTATTTCTGGAATTTGTATCGGCGCAAGGTTTGAGCGGGCTGCCTTGAACTGCGCTATCGCCCCACGGCGTGCCCGTTGCGCAGTTTCCAAGACACATTTTACAATGCGGCGCTCGGTGGAGCCGGCGTTGCGTCTCGCGATAGACGGGTGCCAGGGAGCTGTTTCGTCACCGGGGAGCCTTGCCAAATCTCCCGGAGGCGTTGGGTTCGTTGCCATGGTGGCTCCAGAACGCGCATTTCCGCGCTATTCCAATCACATAACACATCTGTTGGCGGCAATATATAGAGCCATATTCCGCCCCGGAAAGTCTGACCGCGCACCGTCTTGCCATGTACAGTCTGGTCGGCTGCCATCTGGTCGAGTGTTGTGCCCAGCGAGATGGTTGGATTGGCACATTTGCTAGCGCGCCAGATACCTTGCGGCAAAAAAGCCGTCGGCGCCGCCCGTGCTTTCGCCGACCAGGCTTCTGGGCGTCAGGTGGGGCAAGCTGCGCACGGTGCCCTTTTCGGTCACCGCGTTTTCGAATCCGGCAATCTCTGCGGGTTTCACCGGGTCGTGGCTCAACATATCCCCAAGCTCTTTGACGATACGCTCGTGGAGCATCTCTCCTTCCAACGGGTCCAGAGAGCAGTTCGAAAAGATCAGCCGGCCACCGGGCGCAAGCAATTTCACCGCGTGGGCCACCATGCGGAATTGCAATTCGGCCAACTCCGAAATGAGTTGAGGTGTCTTGGTCCACAAAATGTCCGGGTGCCGACGTATGGTCCCGGTGGATGAGCAGGGCGCGTCCAGCAAAATCGCGTCGAACCGCGAATCAGGCGTCATCTCGAACAGATCGCCTTGGTGGATTGCGACCTTATCTTGTAGCTGCAAGCGGATCAGATTTTCCTTCAGGCGCTGCACACGGGGGGCTGATTGTTCGACTGCGGTCACTTGGGCACCGGTCAGTGCCAATTGTGCCGTCTTGCCACCTGGCGCGGCGCACAAATCCGCGACTTGCTCGCCGCGCTGCGCGTTCACCAGCTGCGCGGGCAGCCGCGCCGCCGCATCTTGTACCCAGACGCTACCACTGTCCCAGTCCGGCAGTGTGCGCACATCCAACGCCTGGGGCAGGCGCACGGTGCCGTTGGCCAGTAGCGATGCACCGATCAGCACCTCACTGTGTCTGGCGAAGTAAGCTGCGGCGTCTCCCTGGATTGACAGATCGAGGGGCGCGCCGCCCGCGTGGATAGCCCCATGGTGCGTGGCAATGGCCCGCGCATTGTTGTGGCCGTAGATTTCCGCCCAGCGCCCATACATCCACTTTGGCGTGTTGAGCTTGTCCGATCGCAGCTTCGGCTCGATCTCGGCTTTCTCCCGTGACAGGCGGCGAAGGATGGCGTTTGCGAAACCGGCAAAGCGGGTAGAGCGTGGCTCGCGTGCTACAATGTTCACCGCAGTGTTGACGGCAGCGCTGTCAGGAACATCCATGAACAGGATTTGCGCGGCGGCCACGTGCAGGGTGTGGATTAGGTGACGGGCACCCTTTGGAGGCGGCCGGTCCGCCACGCGCTTGAGGGCCTGCTCAATTTGGCCGCGCCGTGCCAGCGCGGTGCGCGCAATGGCTCGTGCCAGGTTTCGGTCTTGCTCTGGCAAATCCAAAAACGCCTGTAGGCCGCCTGACGCGTCCGTCAGACCAGCAAAGCCTCGGCCATCGTCCAGCGTGCGTGTGAGCAGTAGGATCGCCACCTCACGCGGCACGACCCCTTCAAGGGGCGGTGGGGTCTTTTGGTTCGAACGGTGGTTGGAACGGCGGCGTGGTTTGGTAGTTTGACTCAACCCGCTCAGCCCCATGGCCCGCTGTCAGGGGCGTCCGGTGTGTCGTCTTTGTTTCGCGACCGCCCCGCATCCGGCACAATGGACCGCGTTCCAGCATCTCTGCCCCAGCGTCCGGTGCGACCGGAAGGGGGCCTTTTGGAGGCGCGATCATCTTGTGGGGCCCTGGTTCTTGGTGCCTTGGTGTTGGGGGCATTGGCACTCGCAGGCCGGTGGTCGGGCCCTGATGGTAGTGTCGGGGGCGCGCTGCGCTCTTGCCGCTGTTGTACGGGTCGCTCGATTGACGATCCTGAATAGCCGTCTCCAACTGCCGGGTCAGGCGCTCCATGCCGCGACCAATCCTCTTCCAGCGCCTCCAGCGCGGCAATGCGATTTTTCGGGTTCGGGTGTGTTGAAAACAAACCGTCCACGGCGTGGGCGTGCAATGGGTTGATGATGAACATGTGGGCAGTCGCTGGGTTTCGTTCTGCATCATTGTTGTCGATTTTCGGCGCCAGATTTGCGATTTTGGCTAGCGCCGAGGCAAGCCATAAGGGGTGCCCGCAAATCTGAGCCCCCAATTTATCAGCGGAATATTCGCGCGTCCGGCTGATGGCCATCTGTACGATGGTGGCAGCGAAGGGTGCAGCTATCGCGGCGACCAGCACACCAATGATGCCGACACCATTATTGTTGCGGCTGCCGCCAAAAAACATGGCAAAGTTGGCCAGCATGGAAATCGCGCCGGCAATGGTGGCGGTGATGGTCATGGTCAGCGTGTCACGGTTCTGAATGTGCGCCAATTCGTGGGCCATCACCGCCGCAACTTCTTCCTGATTGAGCTTGTCCAGCAACCCGGTTGTGGCCGCTACGGCGGCGTTTTGCGGGTTTCGCCCCGTCGCAAACGCGTTGGGTTGGGGGTTGTCCACCAAATACACTTTGGGCATGGGCATTTGCGCCCGCTCCACCAATGTTTCGACAATGGCGAAATATTCAGGTGCGTTGTGTGCGTTCACTTCCACGGCGCGGTGCATTTTGAGCACCATCTTATCGGAGTTCCAATAGCTGAACGCATTCATCGCCAAGGCTATAATGAAAGCGATCATCATGCCGCCGGCACCGCCAATAAGATATCCAACACCCATGAACAGGGCTGTGAGAAAAGCGAGCAGCATTCCCGTTTTCAGAATATTCAAGGCGACCTCCAATATGTGGCGCGACCGGGTTGGTGAAGCGGGCCACACCGTGCGACGCAGTTTACCGCTTGGCAACGCAGCGGCGCGGCTTATGTTGCATGGGGTAACAGATGGCCCCGGCGGCAGCCTCAATCAACTCCGGCGGTTTCAAATTGCAATATGGAAGAGCTATGACCACTGACAACGAGCCGTCTTCGGACCACACTCTTTCGGATCACACTCTGGCCAGTAAAGACTCTCACTCCGGTGATGAGGTGCCTGCCGCAAAGGTGTGCCGAGACTTGCCGCCGGCTGCTCAACGGGCCCTGGCGGAGGCGCAGGCGCGGCGCGAGGCCGGGGCAATTGAATCCATTGGCGGCGCAAATCTGCCCCGGGAGATCAATGGGCGCGGCGGCAAAGACCCGGCCCGCTATGCCGACTGGGAAGTGAAGGGCATCGCAGTCGATTTTTAGGATGATTTTCCTAGACATAGGAAATTAGTCCTACTAAAATATCGACCATGTTTGGGTCGCATGGACTGCACATGGTGGTGGCTTTGGGCTTTGCGGTTGGTGCAGGGGTAACCTTTGGTGCCTCGCTCAACGCCGCCAACGGGCTCAACACCTTGGTAAGTGCGGCCGCGCCGGATGACATCGCCCCGGATCGTATCGGGCAAAATTTTTCTCCTGCTATTCGATCGTCGCACGCCATCGATCCGCCCAATGACTCACCCAGGGCCCCACCCAGGCGTTCGCGCGGCTCGGTTGTGGGTCACTACACCGCGCACATCGTGTCGGCCCATGATGGCGATACGATGCGAGCCCATGTGGAGGTTTGGCCCTCCCAAACCATGGAGGCCACCATACGGTTGCGCGGCGTCGATACGCCGGAGCTTAACGCCGACTGTGCGGGGGAAGTTGAGTTGGCCCGCAAGGCTCGGGACTATGTACGTTTGCTCACAATTGGCAAAACGGTGACACTCGATGAGGTTTCAAAGGGTAAATATTACGGTCGGGTCATCGCTTCCGTCACGCTGAATGATGGGCGTTCACTGGCAACTGTGCTGCTGGAGGAGGGGCTGGGCCGCCCCTATGGCGGAGGCAAGAGGCAGGATTGGTGTTCGCTTTTGGGCGAGGTGTCTGGCGGCGTTCGCTAGATCAAAGCTGGCATACAAAAAGGGCCATTCCCTAGGAACGGCCCTTCGTGATGATGGTGGCGACGGACACGTGGCACTTTAAGCTACAAGCTGTGTGCCTGACCGTCCTTCATCCTAGCGGAGGCTGCTCCGCTTGGTGAAACCCAGTCCGTATCCACCTACACGCATTTGATCACTCGACATTGGATCACCTCCTTCCGTTTGTTTCAGATGAATAAAATGTGCTTCGTGCTCGCGCCGTTTGCAAGGTCTGTTTGCGCGGCAAATTGGACGGGTTTTTGCCGGCGATGCAATGTGCAACTGAAGAGTGCAATTGAAACGTGGACGGCAGGCGGGCATATGAGGTCAATGGAAAACACCCAAGTCGCGACTCAAACCGGAAAAGAAAAGCGCGAGGTTTCGCCGCTTTTGAAGCTCGTTCTGGAGATGGGGCCGCTGATCATTTTCTTTTTTGCCAATTCGCGGGCTTTGCAATTGCAGGCGGCGTTCCCGTTTCTGGAGGGGTTAGGGGACCCGATTTTTGTCGCAACGGCGCTGTTCATGGTGGCGCTGGGCATATCTTTGGCCGTGTCCTATGCCCTGACGCGCACCCTGCCGGTATTGCCCGTTGTCACCTTTGTGTTCGTTGTTTTCATGGGCGGGCTGACCATTTGGTTGCAAAATGACACCTTCATCAAGCTCAAGCCCACCATCACCAATTGCCTGTTTGGCGCGGCCATATTGATCGGTTTGTTTTTTCGCCGAAACTTTCTGCGACTTGTTTTGGATACGGCCTTTAATCTGGATGATGAAGGTTGGAACAAATTAGCTCTGCGCTGGGGCCTGTTCTTCTTCGTGCTGGCCGGCATCAATGAAGTCGTGTGGCGAGGCTTTTCGACCGAATTTTGGGTGGCTTTCAAGGTTTGGGGCGTGATGCCATTGACCATTTTGTTCACCGCAACCCAAATTCCCCTCATTCAACGGCACTCTCTGGATGACCAGGATGATGAGGATGAGGGCGAGGAAGCGTCTGTGTGAACCGCCGGGAATGCCCTATTTGTGCCGACGCTGAGGCTTGATCAATAGTGGATCAACGGTGCGAGCGCTGCGGACGGACGGTGGCCAGGTGGTGGATAGCGGGGGCATTAACGCTTTATTAATTCTTTTTCCTTGCCCACCGCGCTCACGCGCTTAAGTTGGCGCCATGTCAACGCTGAGCATAGATATACGCCGGGCCGGAACCAAGGATGCCTCTGCCATCGCGCAGGTGCATGATGCATCGTGGCGGGAAGCCTATTCCGGCATTATTCCTGCCGGGGCACTCCACCGCATGGTGCAGCGCCGCGGCGTCAACTGGTGGGCCACGGCCCTACGCAGGGGCGTCGAGATCTTAGTGCTGGAAGTCGGTGATGATGTGGTGGGCTATGCCACTATGGGTCGCAATCGTGTTGCGACACTCGATTATGACGCTGAAATATATGAGATTTACCTAAAGCCGGAATATCAGGGCCTGGGGTTTGGCCGTCGGCTTTTCGCGGCTGCCCGGAAGGCCCTGGCGTCCCAGGGCAAACAGCGGATCATCGTATGGGCTTTGTCGGAAAATGAGCGTGCAGACGCCTTTTATCTCGGCCTTGGTGCGCGGCCTGTTGCCGTGGGTCATGAAGTCTTTGACGATACAAAGCTGGAGAAATGCGCCTACGCATGGAACTGATGCCGACCCGGAGGGGGTTGGTTTGGCTTCGGTTGGATCGGATTGAAGCTGGCTTAACGCCAATTGGCGTTTCTTGATGCAAAAAAATCGTCTGATGCCTGCAGCGAATGCGCTCCATGCACGTTGTCTGATTGCGTGGCGTTCAGCCCCGTGCATAATCTGGTGACATTACCGAAAGTTCGGCGCATCGCTATACGGGCGAAAGTCACAATGCGAAAATGTATTGAATGTGCCGCTGAGAAAGGCCCGCTAAGTCCCCATGGCGAACCAAGACGACGATAAACCCGGCTCCAAGCCTGCTGAAAAATCCGGTTCTAAGGCGGGTTCCAAACCCAGTTCTAAGCCCAGTTCCAAGCCAAGCCGCAGTGTACCCAATCGAAAGCCCGTGACGATTGAAGGCGAGGCCAAGCCTGTGAGCAAGCCAGATGGAAAGCCCGCAAGCGCGGCGGCCAAATCGGCGGGCAGTGCCCCACCGGCCAAAGCAAATGCTGACCCTGCAAAGGGTACGGGTGCAAGCGCTAAAACAGGTGCATCCGGAGCATTGCTCGGACGCGCCGGTGCCGATGCAAAGGCCAAACAAGCGCCTGGGCCTGCAGCCAAATCTAACGCTGGGTCCGCAACCAAATCTACCTCGACCAAAGCGGACGCCGCCAAGCCGTCCGGCGACGCGGTGACCGGCAAATCCAGTGGAGGTTCCTCCCGTGGTGGTCTGGGGTCCGGTTTGGCTGGGGGTGTGGCTGGTGGCGCACTGGTTGCCCTTCTGGCGGGCGGTTGGAGTCTGGTTTCCGGCCCAGGCGACAGCACCGACCTTGATGCCTTGCGCACTGAAAATGCGTCTCTGGTTGAGCGTATAGCGCAGTTGGAGGCGACCCAAGCCGATATGGGTGACGCGGATCCAGACGCTGAATTGGTGGAGCGTGTGAATGCGCTGAGCGCTCAATTGGATGCCCTGCCCACCGGCGAGGGTGCCGTGGTTGATCTGGCTCCTGTGACGGACAGACTCAGCGCGCTGGAAGCCGAACTGGCGCAAGCGCAATCCACGGCACAAACGGCTGCGCAAACCGCAAGCGCATTGCAGTCTCAAGTGGAGGGTGGGGGCTCTGGTGACGCGCCGGCACTGGCCGCCCAATCCGCAAGACTGGACCAGTTGAGCGCCAATGTGGAAGGCCTCGGCGAGCGAGTTGGTGAGTTGGCGGCGCAAGCCGGTCAAATGGCCGAGACTCAAGCCGAAGCCGTGGACCTGTCGCCACTAATGTCCCAATTGGAGGACCTGTCACAAACGGTCGAACAGACAAGCGGGTCCCTGCAGGACCTTTCCGGCTCCGTTGGCCAAAACAGTTCCAACCTTGGGGAGCTTCAAACGCAATTGTCCGACATGCAGGCGTCCGTGACATCGCTCTCGACGGCTATGGACGATGCCCAATCG
>JBCBZX010000202.1:0-5655 GCA_039815105.1 Pseudomonadota bacterium | reverse complement strand
CGCCATTTCTACCCATCTCTCCGGAAACCGGCAAAGTGCTCTACGTGCCCATGAAACATGTGGACGCTGAAGAGGGCACGGTGACGTTTGAGGACAGTTCGGCGGGCGGGCGCGAGACGACCCTGCCCGTTACTGGCGGCGCTGTTAAACTGCAATGGAAACCAGACTTTGGAATGCGGTTTGCCGCGCTGAACGTGCATTATGAAATGTTCGGCAAGGACCATCAGGCCAACTCGATCATCTATGACAAAATCTGCCGTATCCTCGGCGCCCGGCCGCCCGAGCACTATGTTTACGAGCTGTTTCTAGATGCCAATGGGGAGAAGATCTCCAAGACCAAGGGCAATGGCATATCCATTGATGAGTGGCTGACCTATGCGTCGCCCGAAAGCCTGGCCTACTTCATGTATATGAAACCCCGCACGGCCAAGCGCCTGCACTTCGATGTGATCCCCAAAGCGGTGGATGAATATTACACCCATGCCGGCAAGTATGACGCCCAGGACTGGAAAACCCGCCTGTCCAACCCGGCCTTCCACATTCACGCAGGGCCGCCGGAATATGGCGATACGGCCATTCCATTTTCCATGTTGCTGAACCTTGTCAGCGCGTCCGGCGCGCAAGATGCCGAGACCCTTTGGGGCTTTATCGGCAAATATGCGCCAGGTGCCACGCCGGAAAACAATCCGCAGCTGGACGGACTGATCGGTTATGCCTTGCGCTATGGCCGCGATTTCGTAATCCCCAACAAGACTTTCCGGGCACCGACGGATTTGGAGCGCGCGGCGCTGGAAGACCTGTCCTCGCGCCTTGATAGGCTAGCAGGAAGTCACACCGCGCCAGATGGCGAGGCCCTTCAAACCGAAGTGTTCTCCGTGGGCAAAGACCATGCGTTCGACAACATTCGAGACTGGTTCTCGGCGCTCTACCAAGTGCTGCTTGGTGAAGATCAGGGGCCCCGATTTGGTTCCTTCATCGCGCTCTACGGCATTGCGGAAACCAAAGTGCTCATCGACCGGGCGCTGGCAGGTGAACTGGTTGCAGGCACGTCAGCCGCGTGACGCAAACCACGCCTGATGAGCCGACCGGTCCTGACTGGACGGCCTTGGCCGTGATGGTTGGGACACCGCTGGCCTTTGCCACCAATGCTGCCTTCGGGCGAACTGCAGTTGAGAGCGTTAACCCGTTCACCCTAGCCATGCTGCGCTGGTCCCTCGTGGCGCTGATATTGCTGCCTTTTGTCTGGACGACATTGGTGACCCCCAGGCAGACGCTGTTTGCCAATTGGCGGGCCACTTTGCTGATGGGGTTTCTCGGCCAATTTATCTGCGGCGGCGTGTTCTACCTTGCCCTCACCCTGACCACGGCTGCCAATGGCATTTTGATCTATTCATCAGTGCCTGCGATGATCGTGGTGATCGAGCGCCTGTTCATCGGACGGCCGCTCATATGGCGCCAGATCCTTGGCATAGCCATCGCAACCGGCGGCATTGTATTTATCATGACGCGGGGATCGTGGACTGAACTGTTGGCTTTTCGTTTCAATCTGGGTGATGCGATCGTGGTCCTGACGTCGTTGAGTTGGGCAATCTATTCCATTCTTTTGCGCCGACCGGCGTTCAAGGCATTGCCAAATACGGCCGGGCTGGCGCTGTTTTCGCTGTGCGGCGCGGGGTTGCTGCTGCCTGCAGCGGCCATTGAGATCGCCATAACCGGGCAGTTTCCCGTTTCCACTGACCAATGGCTCTCCATTGCAGCCATCGTGCTGGTTTCATCTCTGACGGCATTTTTAGGCTATCAGTTCGGCGTGCGGCGGTTGGGGGCGGCAATTGCCAGCGCGTTCATGTATCTGCTGCCAATTTACGGCATCCTGCTGGCATGGCTTTTGGTCGGCGAACAGATATTTGCATTTCACTACATTGGAACGGCGCTGGTTCTGGTCGGCGTGATCTTTGCGAGCGCCAAGGCCCGGCGCACAGGCTAGTGGCGCACCCATAAAATACGGTGCATCCAGTCAATTTGGGTAAGTTTAAACTGCCGGTTTTCAAACTCGGGATTGAGGCTTTCGAGCTCAATAAACCGGTCCGTTTTGCGCGCCAGCACCTTCACCATGACTTCGCCATCCAATGTACGGGCCACCACACGGTCGCCGCGCTGAACTGTGGCGGTGGCAGACACCACCAGCACATCGCCATGGCGGTAGAGCGGCAACATGGAATTGCCAGACACCTCCAGCGCGTAAGCGCCTTCATCTCCGGCATCCGGCAAACTCACTTCGTCCCAACCATGGCCCGTGGGGAAGCCTGATGGTGTGAAATATCCCCCGGTGCCCGCCTCGGCAAAACCGATCAAGGGCACAGCTTTAGGTGTTGGCAACATACCAATCGACGGTTGATTGGGATGATCATCCGACAAATTGCCCTTTGGGGACGATAGGGGTTGCAGCATGGGTGACGGCAGAGATGAAGACATGGGCGGCGAGACAGCACTGTCGCGGGGCAACTGACGTTCGAGGATCAGAGTCATGAATTCATCCACCGAACTACCCGTCGCCTCAATGATCTTGGCAATGGATTCAGTGGACGGCCAGCGCTCCCGGCCATTGGCAGCTTGCCGCTTGGATTTGTTGAATATGGTTGCATCAAGCCCTGCCCGGCGCGCGAGCCCGGAGGGCGAGAGCTTGTAGCGTTCGGCCAGCCGATCAATGGCGGTCCAGACAGCTTCATGGGACAATTTGTGCATCATTGCTTGTTTACCATGGCAATGGCCAATTGAGGAATATAATCCTTTAGGACTTTATCCCTAGCCCCTCGAGACCGCAAGGGGCACCCTTACACCTTCTCGCTCACCCACCTTCTAATTCGCTCACCTTCTATTTTAGCGCGCGCGCCCCACCTAACTGCCATGAACCAGACCGTCCGCATCGAAACCATAAGCACAGTGGACGCCACGGCCCATCTGCCCGACAGTTTTGTGGATTGGTTTGCGCAACGTGGCTGGTCGCCCCGGCCACACCAGCTCAAGCTGCTGGGGGCGGCTCAGGCCGGGGAAAGCGCCCTGCTGATCGCCCCCACCGGCGCGGGCAAGACATTGGCAGGCTTCCTGCCGTCGCTGACTGACTTGGCGGGTAGAACCAAACGCAGGCCCGGCGAGGCGCGCAAAGCCGGCGGCTTGGGCATCCACACCCTCTACATCTCGCCGATCAAAGCGCTGGCCGTGGATATTGAGCGCAATCTGAAAGCGCCCATCGAGCAGATGAACTTGAACATCACGCTCGAAACCCGCACCGGCGACACGCCGGTTCACAAACGCCAGCGCCAGAAGCTAAAGCCGCCCGACATATTGATGACGACGCCCGAGCAGGTAGCCTTGCTGATCGCCGCCAAAGATGCCGACCGGTTTTTTGAAGATCTGCGCTTTGTGGTGTTTGACGAGTTGCATTCGCTTGTCACGTCCAAGCGCGGTCACTTGCTGTCGCTGGGCCTCGCCCGTTTGCGCAAGCTCGCGCCCGACTTGCAGACCATCGGCCTGAGCGCCACCGTCGCCCAACCGGACGAGTTGCGGCGCTGGCTGGTGCCCCAGAACCAGACCAATGATGATGGCGAAGTGCCCGATGACGAGCCCAAGGCCCAATTGGTCACTGTCACGGGTGGCGCAAAACCGGACATTGAAATTCTGGACTCCGAGGAGCACGTGCCGTGGTCCGGCCATATGAGCAAATATGCGGTGCCGGACATTCTTGAGGCGATCAAAGCTCACCGTACCACGATTATTTTCGTCAATACGCGCAGCCAGGCCGAGCTTCTGTTTCAGGAGTTCTGGCACCATAATGAAGACAATCTGCCCATCGCTCTGCACCATGGCAGCCTTGATGTGAACCAGCGCCGCAAGGTGGAGGCGGCCATGGACCGCAACGAGCTGCGCGCCGTCATCGCCACCTCAACGCTCGATCTGGGTCTTGATTGGGGGGATGTAGATCTGGTGGTTCACATGGGGGCCCCCAAGGGGGCCAGCCGCCTGGCCCAGCGCATCGGCCGCTCCAACCACCGCATGGACGAACCGTCGGAAGCCATTCTGGTGCCGTCCAACCGGTTCGAAGTGCTTGAGTGCCGCGCGGCACTTGAGGCAAACTATCTTGGCGCGCAGGACACGCCGCCTTTGCGTGAGGGCGCGCTTGATGTGTTGGCACAGCACATTATGGGCATGGCGGTGGCCAAGCCGTTTCAGACCGACGATCTGTACCGCGAAATCATCTCCGCTCTGCCTTATGCCCGCATCACCCGAGCCACGTTTGACCAGGCCGTGCAATTCGTGGCCACAGGGGGATACGCGCTTAAAACCTATGAGCGCTTTGCCAAAATCAAGCAGACCGAAGACGGGTCGTGGCGCGTCACTCATCCACGCTTTGCCCAAGCATATCGCCTCAATGTGGGCACCATCACAGCGGCGACGGAACTTAAAATTCGCTACGGCAAAGCCGGCAAAGGCATCAAACAGCGTGGCGGCGCAATCCTTGGCAAGATCGAGGAGCTTTTTCTCGAAACCCTGACCCAGGGCGACACTTTTCTATTTGCCGGCAAGGTGCTGCGGTTTGAGGGTATTCGGGATAATGAGTGCATCGTGTCCAACGCCCCGGGAGCCGAGGCAAAAGTACCCTATTACGCGGGGGGCAAGTTTCCGCTCTCAAGCTTTCTCGCCGAAACCGTGCGCAAGATCATGTCTGACCCACAGCGCTGGCCGGACCTTCCAGACCAAGTGGCGGATTGGCTGCGCATACAAGAACAGGTTTCGGTGATGCCCGGTCCGCAGGACCTTTTGGTTGAGACGTTTCCAAAGGGCAATCGCAATTACATCGTCATGTATCCGTTTGAAGGCAAATTGGCCCATCAGACCATGGGTATGCTGATGACCCGGCGTATGGAGCGGGCCGATTGGCGGCCATTGGGGTTCGTGGCGTCTGACTATGCGCTTTCGATCTGGGGGCTCGAGGATTACGGCCAACTACTGGCTCAACCGGGGGCGCTGGATGCGTTCTTTTCTGAGGAGATGATGGGGGACGATCTGGAAGAATGGCTCGACGAAAGCTTCATGCTCAAGCGCACATTCCGCTATTGCGCAATGATTTCTGGCCTCATAGAGCAGCGCCAGATTGGTGCTGAGAAGACGGGGCGGCAGGTCACCATGTCCACCGATCTGATTTTCGACGTGCTGCGCAGTCACGAGCCCGACCATCTGTTGATGAAGGCGACGCGGGCCGATGCGACATCAGGGCTCCTCGATATTCATCGATTGGGCGATTTGCTCTCGCGCACCAAGGG
This sequence comes from Pseudomonadota bacterium, assembly GCA_039815105.1. Lineage (GTDB taxonomy): Bacteria > Pseudomonadota > Alphaproteobacteria > Rhizobiales > Rhizobiaceae > JBCBXA01. The sequence continues at coordinate 337 of JBCBZX010000202.1, read as the reverse complement.
GCGAATCATTCACAAAGCACTGGATCGAATATCGCCCTTGGCGGTGCCGGTGATGCTGGAAGCGGGCAAGGAACCCGTGCTTGGCAATGTTGGCGAAGGCCTTTTGGCAGAAGCTGCCAGTTTTGAGCAGGCCCAGGACGATATTCTGCACGAAGCATTTGGCGAGCACATTCCATGACGATGGAGGATGGCACGCCGCATTGTGAGGCCCCGGGGGAGCACAATCTGTTGGCGCAGATGGCACGCATTGAACGCGAAGACAAAGGTGGCCCAAGCGCTGCGACAGTTCGTGTGGCAGGCGTTGACCTCGTGGCCGACCATTCCGGCATATTGTTCT
>JBCBZX010000122.1:0-8514 GCA_039815105.1 Pseudomonadota bacterium | reverse complement strand
GTTTATCGGCGCCGGGATAGACTGGGCGGCTATGAAGGCACGGCTAGACGCATGTCTGGTGCCGGAAGATGCTAGCGCGGACCTGGCCCTTTACACCAATCTGCCGGACCCCTTTCCCCAGTGGCGGCGCGCACAACAGGCAGCCTAGCCAAGGCGGGGGCGACCCCGCCATATGCGCACCCCCCGCACGTGAAGACCCAAGGCAGCGATCACATCGGTCCGCTGCGATAGCGGCTGCACAAGACCTGCTGGCCATTGGTGATGGGCGCAGGGAGTCGGCGCGACGCGTGCCCATGAAAGCGATGGACATTGGCGACAGGTGTGCGCATCGTCGCCGACAGGCCGTTGGGTAACCTAGAGCTTATTGCCAGAAATGGAGTAGCTGTAGCCAAAGCCGATCGCTGACGGACTCAAAGGGGCGCGCATGGAAAACACACGCAATTTCTACATCAATGGCACTTGGACAGCCCCGCTGGACGGTACCGATTTTGCAGTCATCGACCCATCCACCGAGGAAGCCATCGACACCATCTCGCTGGGTGGGCAGGCGGATACAAATGCCGCAGTCGCCGCAGCAAAGGCCGCGTTTCCCAAATGGATGCTCTCCACCAAGGCGGAGCGGCTAGACCTGCTGGAAAGCATTCTGTCGGTCTACCGTGCGCACTCAAAGGAAATGGGCGTTGCCATGAGCCGCGAGATGGGCGCACCCATCGATATGGCCCAGTCCCAACAGGCGGGCGTTGGCCCCTACCACATCAAAGGCTTCATTGAAGCGCTCAAGGCGTTCGATTTCGAAGGCCCGCTCCGCCCCGGCAAAGAGGACACACGCATCATCCACGAGCCCATCGGCGTCTGCGCCCTCATCACGCCATGGAATTGGCCGATGAATCAGATCATGCTGAAAGTGATCCCGGCGCTCGCGGCGGGCTGCACCATGGTGCTCAAGCCATCGGAGCAATCCCCCCTTTCCGCGATTCTGTTTTCGCAGATCATGCATGAGGCCGGGGTTCCGGCGGGCGTTTACAACATGGTCAATGGTGACGGGCCAGGCGTGGGCAGCCAGCTGTCCGCACATAAAGACGTGGATATGGTCAGCTTCACAGGCTCCACCCGGGCGGGTACGGCCATCACCAAGGCGTCGGCAGACACCATCAAGCGAGTCAGTCTGGAACTTGGCGGCAAGGGCGCGAACCTTGTGTTCGCCGATGCCGATGCAGACGCCGTGAAGCGCGGCGTGGAGCACTGCTTCAACAACACCGGCCAGTCCTGCAACGCGCCTACGCGCATGCTGGTGGAACGCTCGCGCTATGACGAGGCCGTGGAAGAGGCCAAAGCCGCCGCCGAGGCCACGCGGGTGAACGGCGCGGCAGAAGGTGGTGGGCATATCGGCCCGCTCGTCTCGCAAATGCAGTTCGACAAAGTGCAGGACCTCATCCAGCGTGGGATCGGCGAAGGCGCACGGCTGGTGGCCGGTGGCGTGGGGCGCCCTGAAGGCCTGAACCGTGGCTTCTTTGTTCGCCCCACCGTGTTCGCCGACTGCAACAACGACATGGACATTATGCGCCAGGAGGTGTTCGGCCCCGTCCTCTCCATGATGCCTTTTGACACCGAAGACGAAGCCGTCGCCATCGCCAACGACACCGATTACGGCCTGACCAACTATGTACAGACCGCCGACCCCGAGCGCGCCCGTCGCATGGCCCGCGCCCTACGCTCAGGCATGGTGGACCTCAACGGCCAAGGCCGAGGCAGCGGTTCCCCCTTCGGCGGTATGAAACAATCCGGCAACGGCCGCGAAGGCGGCCACTGGGGCATTGAGGATTTCTTGGAGGTCAAGGCCGTGGGGGGATGGCCTGCCTAAATGGAGTAGTTGAAATCTCATCCACCTGTGCTTCAGCACGCCTCTCCTTGAACCCGCCTCAACCAACACTGGCAACTCCGATGGTGGAGGTTGGCACCTTGGGCATGTGTGTTGGCACCCATGGTTGTTGGTGAGGCGTACAGCACTGGCTAGTTTGGACTGACAACGGTGAATTGAGGAAGCTCCGGGTGCGTAAGTCGCAAGATGCCCACGTTCAAATTGGCAAGGCTGCCCTCTTCATGATCGTTGAGCTTGGCCTCGACCCTGAAACGGTTCTGCGGCGGGCTGATCTGCCTTCCGGGCTGCTACAGGATGAAGACAAGAGGATTAGCCTGGAAGAGTTCTTTCAGCTTTGGTCAGCCGTTGCTGAAGAGGCAGACGATCCGCTGCTGCCACTCAAGCTTGGGGATGCGAGCAGTATAGACTACTTCGACCCAGCGTTCTTTGCGGCCATGTGCTCCCCAAACATGAACGTCGCTGCTATGCGGCTGGCAGACTACAAGCGTCGCATCAACCCTTTCACACTTGACGTGCAAGTCGAGGAAATCGCAACTCAGATTGCCTTTCAATGTCTTGCGCGCACCCAAGTTCCGCCCACGCTTGCGCTTACCGAGATCGTCTTTCTTGTGAACTTTATTCGGCGCGCAACGCGGCAACGTATCGTGCCCAAATCTGTGTCAATGCCGTTCTCAGTGTTTGCGGCGGGCGCTTATGAGGACCATTTCGGGTGCCTGATTTCAAAAGGGACCAGAGCTTCGGTGACCTTTTCATCTGAGGACGCCGTCCGTTCATTCGTCACTCACAATGATGAGATGTGGGAGCTGTTTGAACCCAAACTGCGCCGACAAATCGTTAGTGCAGACATCGCCGTCACTACGCGCAGTAGGGTCGCACACTGCCTCAACGAATTTCTTCCCAGTGGCCGGGCCAACGTGGATGAGGTCGCCCGCGAGTTAGCAATGAGTCGCAGGACTTTGCAGCGACGCTTGGCGGATGAAGGGACAACGTGGTTGGAAGTGCTGAACGATGCGCGGGAAGCGCTCGCGAAGCACTATCTGACAGCATCAGCCTATGGTGCCACTGAGGTCAGCTTCCTTCTCGGCTTCGAAGATCCAAACTCGTTCTTTAGGGCCTTCAAGCGTTGGGAAAACACCTCACCAGAGCTGTGGCGTGAGATGCAGAAGACGCAGCAGAAGCTAGAGAGATAAAGGCGGTTTTGGCATGTATTGCATGTGATTTGGCGCTCAAAGCAAGACAGGTAGCTCCCTTACTAGCGTACATTTCGGTCTGAGTTGGACATCGACAGGGAGCTCCACCAAATGGCCCGCATCACACGTTCTATTTACGATGAGGATCTGCGACCCGCCTATCTGGGTGGTAGAATTGTTATCTGGATTGCCCGCCGCAAATGGGGGCTACTGCTCATGCAGCGCTTTGCGATGTTGCCGCTTAAGGGCTCGCAGGTCGACGGCGTAATAAACGAAGAAATCCTCATTCCCAGCAGCTCAACGCCAGGGCACAAGATCCGGGTCCGCATCTACAAACCTGCCAAGGCGACGGAGCCGCTGCCGGCCATGCTTTATGCCCACGGAGGTGGCTATCAAGTTGGGTTGCCGGAGCTGGCCAGTGATTTCTATCGGGACATTATGGGCAAACGCGACGTGGTGATCGTGGCTCCTGCCTATCGGCTGTCTTTGGATGGTCACCCCTATCCTGCCGGTCACGACGATTGCTACGACACACTTCTCTACATGAAAAACAACGCCTCAGACCTGGGCATACGCAGTGATAGATTCATCGTCGCCGGCCACAGTGGCGGCGGCGGCATGGCAGCTGCCGTGACCATGAAAGCCGTCGATACCAAAGAGGTGGACATCGCATTTCAGATGCCGGTCTACCCAATGTTGGATCACCGAATGCAGACCCAATCAGCCCGCGAGATGGTGGGGGCTCCAGTATGGGATCAGCGATCCAATGCCCTGGCTTGGAACAATTATCTGGGTCATTGGGAAGGTGACGTTCCTGACTATGCGTCCCCCGCACTACGCAAAGACTTGTCCGGCCATCCCCCAACAATCAGCTTCGTGGGCGACCTGGAACCATTCAAAGATGAGACAATCAACTACATCAACGCGCTCGAAGCTGCCGGGATTCCAACGGCCTTTAAGCTCTATGAGGGTGGATTTCACGCTTTTGAAATTCTCCGCCCCCAGGCCCCCATTTCGAAGGCTGCCAATGCGTTTCAGATCAATGCTTTTGCCGAGTTCTACGACAAGTATCTGTAGTGCGTGCTGTTTGAAATGGACCTCACCCACCAGGCGGCAAGGAGCCTACCTGAAAGGGCACCCTTCTCGCCCACGCAAAACTGACTTCCCATTCCTCCGCATTGTGCAATCTCCGGCCCTGCCCCACTTTCCGGGCAACGCAATGAAAGGAGGCTGCCATGTCTGTGCGCCCTGTTTCTTCTATCCAACATGCAACCCCCGCCATGGAAGGCGCTGGGGTTAAACTTCACCGTGTGTTCGGCTTTGGTGACCCGTCGGAGACCGATCCGTTTCTGATGATGGACGACTTCCGCAACGAGCGGCCTGAGGACTATGAGAAGGGTTTTCCCTGGCACCCGCACCGGGGCATCGAGACCATCACTTATGTGCTGGAGGGCTCGGTGGACCATGGCGATAGCCTGGGCAATGTGGGCACCATGGAGGCCGGCGACGTGCAGTGGATGACGGCTGGTTCCGGCATCCTCCATCAGGAGATGCCCCGCGGCAACGATAAGGGCCAGATGCACGGCTTCCAGCTGTGGGCCAACCTGCCCAGCGCCAAGAAGATGACCGACCCGCGCTATCAAGATATTTCGTCCGGCGATATTCCGGTCATTCAGGATGATGATGGCACCATCGTTAAGGTCGTCTCCGGCGAGTTCTGGGGCAAGCGTGGCCCGGTGGACGGCATCGCCGCTGATCCGCGCTATCTCGATGTGTTCGTGCCCGCTGGCGTGAAGAAGACACTGCCCGTGGACACATATCAGAAGGCGTTTGCCTACATCTTCCAGGGGTCCGGCACGTTCCGCGATGCGTCGAACCCACGGGGCATTTTGCTGGAAAAGGAAGCTGGCGGCGAGGAGATCCTGCTGCGCGACAATACGGGCAACCGCACGCTGGTGCTGTTTGGCACGGGCGACGAAGTGACGGTGCAGGCAGGCGATGAAGGCATTCGCTTCCTGCTGGTCTCCGGCACACCGATTCAGGAGCCAGTGGCCTGGCACGGGCCCATCGTGATGAACACGCGGGAGGAGCTGCGCACCGCAATGCGGGAGCTGAATTCCGGCACCTTTATCAAGAAGTCCGCGTGATGCAGACGGGCACCAAAAAGCTGGCACTATGACCGAGACCAAAGCCAAACGGGGTGCATTCATCGCGCCCCGTTTCACCACTGTTGCGTTCAGCTTCATGCTGTCGCTGATGATGAGCTTCATCGTTTCAGGCATTTCGACGGTTCGGTCGGTTGGCCTGTCCGACGGGCTGCTGGCATTGTGGATGGAGAACTGGTTCGCCAGCTTTTTGGTCGCGTTCCCAGCCGTGCTGGTGGTGGCGCCCCTCGCCCGTAAAATCGTAGCTCGGTTTACGACGCGCGCTTAGCTGCGGCGGCCGCGCATCCAGCCCAGCAACGCGATGGCCAGGAAGAACCCAAGAAAGGTGAGCGCTAGGTTGGCGACGAATTGCGAGCTGTCATCGGGCAGGCCCATTGCCGCCAGTATGGGCGTGAGACCCAACAAAGCGGCGATGGCCGTTCCTATCAAACCAACTCTCAGCACGGTTTTAAGCCAACTTGACCGCTGTGCCGTAGGCGACGATTTCAGACGCGCCAGCCATGATGGTTGACGTTTCCATCCGCAGGCCCACCACAGCATCGGCACCCATGGCTTTCGCTTCGTCCTGCAACCTGTCGAGCGCCTGCTCCCGGGCACCGGCCATCAGGGATGTGTAGCCGGTCTGCTCGCCCCCCACGAGGTTTCTCAAACCAGCGACAATGTCCGTTCCGACATGTTTGGAACGCACGGTAGCGCCGCGAGCCAAACCCAAGGTTTGGGCAATTTCCCGGCCTGGAATCTGGTCTGTCGTACACAACAGCATCACTTTTCCACCCTGTCATATTTGTCGTCGTCGGGATTGCCCAAACGCTCGGCGATAACGCGGTAGACGATGTATCCAGCAAAACCGACAACACACAGACCGAACAAGCCAAGGAGTGGGCTGACCTGAACGGCGGCCGTCACGATGCCTGTGACCCATCCGAGAGCCATCAAAGCTCCCAACACGGCGACAACGATCAGCATCAATCGGTCAAGGCTCATATTGATCCTCCCATGGAACACTCAGGCTATGGAACACTCGGGCTGATGCACACGCGCGTGGCGAAAGGCCTAAAACAGGCCGCCCGCGCCTTGTTGCTTGGCCTGCTGCGCCTGTGGCGAAATCGTCAACCCAGCTTCCGATGCAAAACCGATAACGGACGTGCGGTCGGGCGGATTGGTGCCAGGCTTGAACGCTTCCAGAATTGTGCCAGGGCCTTCAGCCGTAGTTGCGAGGCCGGTTTTCTGGTTGATCCGAATGAGCTTTAAGCCTTGCGGTACTCGGAACTGCTGGGGTTGCTGGCCCTCCAGTGCCGAACTCATAAAGTCGTTGAAGATCGGTGCAGCCAAGCCACCACCGGTGTTGCCGCGCCCCATGGGTCGCGGGCGGTCAAAGCCCACATAAACACCCGTCACAAGATTGGGCGAATAGCCCACAAACCAGGCATCCTTCTCGTCATTTGTTGTGCCGGTTTTGCCGGCCACGTCGCCGGGGAATGTGATTTTCCCTGCAGCTGTGCCTCGCTTCACAACGCCCTCCATCATGGACGTGATCTGATAGGCGGTCATGGGATCAAGCACTTGGTCGCGCGTGTCCTGAATCACTGGCTCATCCTGGCCGGACCACTCAACCTGATTGCAGCCTTCACAAACACGACCCTCATGGCGATAAATGGTTTTGCCGTAGCGGTCCTGGATGCGGTCGATGAGCGATGGCTGGATTTGTTTGCCCCCATTGGCCAGCACAGAATAGGCGGACACCATACGCATGACTGTGGTTTCGCCGGACCCAAGGGACATGGAGAGCACGGGCAGCATTTTGTCATAGATACCAAAGCGCTCAGCATATTCGGCCACAAGGCGCATGCTCATATCCTTGGCCAGGCGCACGGTCATCAGGTTTCTGGACTTCTCAATACCAAGGCGCAGCGTAGACGGGCCTGCTGCGGTGCCGCCATAGTTCTTTGGCTCCCAAATGCCCAATGAGCGGCCTTGGTTGATGCGAATAGGCGCGTCCAAAACCACCGATGAAGGTGTGTAGCCATTGTCCAGTGCGGCCGCATACACGAACGGCTTGAACGAAGATCCAGGCTGGCGGAACGCCTGCGTTGCCCGGTTGAACTCTGATTGAGCAAAGGAAAAACCGCCCTGCATCGCCAACACGCGACCCGTGTGGGGGTCCATGGCAACCAGAGCACCGGACACTTCAGGCGCTTGGCGCAGACGATAGGCGTTTTCGCCTTCGTCGAGCTTCTGAACATAGATAAGGTCACCAGGTGCCAAAATGGCGTCGACCGTGCGGCCGGTGCGGCCCTCTTCACCGGGAATGCGAACCCGCTGTGCCCACTTCATATTGTCCATGGACACGGTGCCAATGGTGCGCGTTTCAACGAAACGGCCGGACGGCAACACATCTGGATAAATGCCCAATTGGGCAGAAGTATTATCCACTCCCAACACCACGGCCAAATCCCACTCAGGGACATCAACCAGCGGTTTGAAGTCGCCAAAGCTGTCGGCCCAATCCTCGCCATTGATCTCGACCTTTGCGACTGGCCCACGGTAGCCACGCCCAATATCGTAGCGGATCAATCCGCGCAGCAAAGCGTCCCTTGCCTCTTCCTGCAATTCTGGATCAAGCGTCGTGCGCACGGACAAGCCGGACTTGTAAAGCCCGTCAGTGCCGTAACGGTCTTGCAGCTCGCGGCGCACTTCTTCGGTGAAATATTGCGAATATTGAAGTTCTTGGCCCCGCGGGCGGATGTTCACATCCAGCGGCAGTGCCTTTGTTTCCTCCGCCTCGTCAAACGAAACGTAGCCATTGGCCGCCATGCGGTCGAGGACGTAATTGCGCCGCTCTATGGCATCTTCGGTTTTGCGAAATGGGTGATAGTTTGACGGCCCTTTGGGCAGCGCGGCCAGATATGCAATTTCCGGCAAGGTGAGTTCGCTCACAGATTTATCGAAATAAGCCAGGGACGCGCCAGCGATGCCATAGGCACCCAGGCCAAAATAGATTTCATTGAGGTAGAGCTCCAGAATCTGATCCTTGGAGAACTCACCTTCAATGCGCAACGCCAGAATCGCTTCCTTAATCTTACGGTCCACCGTTCGGTCGGAAGTCAGAAGGAAGTTCTTGGTGGTCTGTTGTGTAATTGTGGATGCGCCCCGCGCCCGGATGGACTGCCCTGTGGCCTTAGCTCGGAAATAGTCAAAGCCCGCTTTGCCGAATGCCAGATAGTCAATGCCATTGTGCCTGTAGAAATTCTTGTCCTCGGCGGAGATGAAGGCCTGCTTG
>JBCBZX010000286.1:0-4008 GCA_039815105.1 Pseudomonadota bacterium | reverse complement strand
CCAGCGGCCGAAGCCAGCACCATAGCCTATGACATCATTATCGACGGCAGCCTGGGGCGCCAGCCGGGCAGCCTGAACGTGCCGCCGCAAACACGAAAATCGTAATTGAAGAGCGGCTCACACCTGAAAACCGGGCCGCACGCGGCGCCGCCCCCGATACGCGCACATCAAATCCACCAATGGTGCGCGACAGAAAAAACGCCACGCCGGTGGCGACGATAAGAGCGATTGGAAACCCCCAATGGAGGTCAAAGAAGCCGGGCATAGGAGCCAGTTCCGCTGACGGGTTGAAATCGCGGGACTTTGGAAATCCGAAGCTTTGCGGATCCCGCCATGGCCCACGCACCACCCAATCGAGAAACAATTGCATGATGTAGACCATCATCAGCGATACGAGGATTTCGCTGGCACCAAAGCGCACCTTCAACTGCGCGGGGACCATGGCGCACAACGCCCCGCCTGCAGCACCCATCATAAGCATCAGGGGCAGTACCCAGATGCCACCCACATCTGGAAACATGAGCGGCATGACGGAACCGGCCAACGCGCCCGCCACAAACTGCCCTTCGGCCCCGATATTCCACGTGCTCGATAAAAAGCACACGGTCAGACCTGCGCCGATCAAGATAAGGGGCGTGGCTTTGATAAGAATATCCTCCCGCGACCAATCCGTCTGCAAAGGCTCAATAAAGAACACGTAAAGCGCCCGCACCGAGTTGACGCCAAGCAGTTGAAAGAAAACGCCTGACAAAACGAGGGCGAGCAAGACCGCCAGCACCGGTGATGCAAAACGCAACCATCTCGCTGGTTGATCGCGGCGGACAAATTCAACGCGCATGGTCTGATGCCCCCTCTGAGGGCCCGTCGCCGGACATGTCTGAAGTCACCAGCGCTTGCTCAATCTCAGCCTCCGACGTTGCCGCCACCGAACGCGATAGCAGCAACCCTATGTCCTCGCGGTCTGTGTCAGCGGCGGCCATGAAGTGGGACAAGTGTCCCTCGGCAAGGACCGCGACACGATCTGCCACCTCAAAAATCTCATCAAGGTCCTGGCTGATGATCAAAACTCCAGCACCGCCCCGGGCATGCTCGACAATGGATTTACGAATGTGCGCCGCGGCGCCAGCGTCCACACCCCAGGTCGGCTGGTTGATAACAAGCAGACGGGGCGAACTGTCAAACTCACGACCCACCAAAAACTTTTGCAAATTACCACCGGACAAAGACCCGGCTGCCGGATCAGGGCCGCCCTTGCGGACGTCGAATTGCTCAACGATACGGTCCTTCCAGCGCCGCGCGGTGCCCCAGCGCAGGAACCCCGCCCCACCGAGGCGTGCCTCGCTGCGGCCGCGCGACAATACGATGTTGTCGGACAGGCTGGCAGTGGGCACAGACCCATGACCCAGGCGCTCTTCTGGCACAAATGCAGCGCCGGCCCGCCGCCTTGCCGTGATAGACCGCTTTCCGCTGGGCTCGCCAAACAGCTCCAGGGCTTCATTCTCAACGGGTCGTTCGCCGGAGATCGCGTCAAACAACTCTCCCTGACCATTGCCTGCAATGCCTGCAATTGCAGCCACTTCACCAAAGCGAATGGTCAACTCAACGCCTACGAGATCGGTGCCAAAGGGATTGTCTCGGGGCAGATTCAGGCTTTTCAACTCCAGCGCGGCCTCGGCGTCCGGCAACAACACAGGATGGGCGCGGACCGTGTCAACATCATCCCCGACCATCATACGGGCCAGAGAGGCGGGGCTCTCCACCCGGGGATCACAACTGCCAACATTTTTGCCATGCCGCAGAACGGTGGCGGCGCTGCATATCTGCTTCACCTCAGCCAGCTTGTGGGAGATGTAGAGCAGCGATTTGCCCTCATCGCGCAGCCGCAGCAATGTTTCAAACAACGCGTCAGTTTCTGCCGTGGTGAGTACGGATGTTGGCTCATCCATGATGATCAATTGAGGGTCTTGCATCAGACAACGCACAATCTCCACCCGCTGACGCTCGCCCACAGACAGGTCGGAAATCTGGCTGTCGGCCCTCAGTGAAAGGCCGTATTGCGCCGATGTGCTTTCAGCGCGGTCGCTGATCTCGCGCAGTGAAAGGCCCGGCGGCAATGCCAGCGCGATGTTCTCGGCAACGGTTAGAGCCTCAAACAACGAAAAGTGCTGAAAGACCATTCCAACACCAAGCTCCCGAGCAGCGGACGGGTTTGGGACAATCACCGGCCGCCCACCCCAGGCGATCAGTCCCTCGTCTGGCTGCAGAGCGCCATAGAGCATTTTGACGAGGGTGGACTTACCAGCACCATTTTCACCAAGCAGCGCATGGATTTCCCCGCGCCCGATATCCAGACTGACGGCATCATTGGCCGTGAGCGAACCAAATCGCTTGGTAAGCCCCTTTGCTTGCAACAATGGCTTGTTCAGAGCTTGTTGCGCCCAATAATCACTAAGGTCTGCTGTTATCTCAGTCACAGTTTGACGCTAAAGGGTCATGCTCAATTTGCAATCGACTGATAGTCAGTGATGAATATTTCCCCATGCGCTCATCGCATCGGCACGAGCAAGATCAATCGGAAGGCACACATGCCCAAATTGCCCCCCATGACGAAGCATCGAGGCTTTCCATCGCGTCTACCAGGGACCGATTTTCAGTTCACGATCCGGCGGGCAAGTCCCAAACCCGTAGCACTTGAACAAAAGCCGCGACATCCAGACCGAAAGAAAATCCTGCATGAGGCAGATGCAAATTTTCTCGCCTGCCTCTGGGATCACTTTGGATCGGAGCCGTTTGAGCGCGGCAATCTAGATGCGGGCCGCGTCAATTCACTGTTCATGCGGGAAGTAAAACCGCACTCGGACCCGTTTTCCCCCACCGATTATGAAGCCGAACTCATCATTGATGAGCAAGCAGCGCGGCAGACCTTTCCCGAAGTTTTTGACCGTTGAACAAGTGCGTAAACATCGCCTCATAAAGAGCGTCTCAAAGGTACGAAGGTTGCAACTTCGTTTATCCCCTGCCAGCCTTTACGGGCAAGCTATTCGGCAGCTGTTTGCAAGGCACTTAGGAGGCGCACCGGTAAAATGGCCATTATCAACTATCTGACCCAAATTCGCTTTGACCATGGTGCGATTGCCCATGTGCATGAAGATGCTTGCGCCGCCGGCATGAGCCATCCGTTGATCGTGACCGATCGTGGCGTTCGGGAAGCGGGTATTGTCGATACACTACTGGCACACCTTCCTGAGGATTGGCATCGTTCGATCTACGACAACACGCCGTCCAACCCGACTGAGGAGGCGGTGTCGGAGGCTCATGAGCTGTTTGTGTCCCAGGGCTGCGATGGACTGATCGCCATCGGTGGCGGCTCGCCAATCGACCTGGCAAAGGCAGTTGCCGTGGGTGCGAGACATTCGGGCCAATTGTCAGATTTCGCCCTGATTGAAGGTGGGCTCGACCTCATCACAGACGCGGTGGCGCCACTGGTCGCAATCCCCACCACAGCGGGCACTGGTTCCGAAGTTGGTCGCGCATCCCTCATAACTTTGCGTGACGGGCGCAAGCTGGCGCTCATCTCTCCACACATCATTCCCGCTCGAGCCATTTGCGACCCAGACTTGACCCTGGCAATGCCAGACTGGCTGACCGCAGCATCGGGCATGGACGCACTAACCCATTGTATCGAGTGCTACATCTCCCCTGCCATCAATCCCGTGGCGGATGCCATAGCCCTTGATGGCGCAGCCCGCGCCTGGCGTTGGATCCGTACGGCCCAAGAGGAGCCCGATAACAAACAGGCACGGTGGGAAATGATGATGGCCGGCACGCAAGGTGGGTTGAGCTTTCAAAAGTCCCTCGGTGCAGTCCATGCAATGAGCCATCCCTTGGGCAGCCTGCAAGACCCAGGGTTTCACCACGGCATGCTGAACGCCGTGATCCTGCCCCACGTGCTGCGCTTCCATGAACCAGTGGCCGACAGACATTTTGCAGGTTTGCGAGATGCATTTG
>JBCBZX010000067.1:0-11758 GCA_039815105.1 Pseudomonadota bacterium | reverse complement strand
CGGTGTTGCCCTCCGGGGAGTTGACGACGAGGATCCCTTGACGGGTAGCGGCGGCGACATCCACGTTGTCCACCCCCTGTGGTTTGACCCAACCGTACATTTTCATCAGCTCATTGCGGCGGGGATGGCCAGAAACATGAACCGGCGCATCCTGATCGGTGATGATGTTCACGCCATTGTCGATGAGACGGTTCTGAATCTCGAGAATTCCCTTCTCATTGCCCGGAATGGCACGCGACGAGAACACCACCGTATCGCCGGCGGTCAGATGAACGCGCGGATGGTCGTCTCGGGAGAGCTTGGCTAGAGCCGCTCGCGGCTCGCCCTGGGTACCGGTCAGGATCATCACAATTTTGTTGCGCGGAAAATCAGCGAACTCATCCTCGGTGAGAAAAGGTTCCAGACCATCCATGTAGCCAAGTTCGTCAGACACCTCGACGACGCGTTTAAGCGAGCGACCGAGCAGCACGACTCGGCGACCGGTTTTTTGCGCGGCCTGCGCGATGGAACGAATGCGGCCGACATTGGACGAGAACGAGGTGATCGCGACCCGGCCTTCAGCGTTTTGGATGACGCCGGCAATGCCTTCAGAAATATCCTCCTCGGATGGAGACGTGCCTTCGCGCATGGCATTGGTCGAATCGCACACAAGCGCCAATACGCCTGCATCGCCAAGTTCCTGAAAGCGGTCGGCATCAGTCTTGTTGCCGAGCGTCGGCTCAGGATCGAGCTTCCAGTCGCCCGTGTGCAGGGCGGTGCCCAATGGCGTGGTGATGGCAAGCGATACCGGCTCCGGGATGGAGTGGGTCACGTGAATGGCCTCAAGCTCAAACGGGCCCAGATTGAACTTGTCGCCCGGGCGGAACTCTTTGATGCGGATGTCGGGTGTCCAGCCACGCTCGCCTTGCTTCTTTGCGCCGATCATGGCGGCGGTGAAGGGTGTGCACCAAACTGGCTTTTTCACACGATCCCAGAGGCTCAAAAGCGCTCCATAATGGTCCTCGTGGGCGTGGGTGATGACAATCGCTTCGATATCGTCGCGATTGTCTTCGATGAATTTTGTGTCCGCAAATACGAGGTCCACGCCCGGTAAACTCTCGTCTGGAAAGGTCACGCCAAAGTCGACGATAATCCACTTGCGTTTCTTCGGCGCGCCATAGCCGTAAAGGGCCATGTTCATTCCAATTTCGCCTACGCCCCCTAAGGGCAGAAAGACGAAGTCATTTTTGTCAGCCATATTGTTCTGTTCTTGCTGTTGGTTTGTCATAATAGATAGCCCGTGCGCCCGTTTCTGCCAGCCGCATCAAGCAAGGAAAATATCGGCAGCCGTAATCACCTCGACTCCGGCCTTGGTTTCCAGGAGCAAATGCCCCTCAGGTGTGATGTCGCGAAAAATGCCGTGGCTTTCGGTGCCGCCAGCCCGGGCATTGATCTGTGTCCCTATACCAGCTGATACCTGTTTCCAATCCGCGCAGATCGACGCCATCCCCTTCCCCCGGTCCCATTGCGACAGTCTTTCGGCAAAGGCTTTGGCCAAATGCACGAAAAGCCGTTCCGGCTCCACCAAATATCCGCGCGCTGCGAGGCTGGTCGTGGCGTAAAGAGCCGTTTGGCTTGCAGGGGCGTGCCGACAATTCACGCCGATCCCGCACACGGTGGTGATGTCGCCATCCGGGGCGGTCATTGCCTCCAGCAATATGCCCGCCAATTTCATACCATCGATCAGGATGTCATTGGGCCATTTGAGCTTCGCGTCTATACCCGACGCCGTCTGGCAGATCGCATCCCTCGCGGCCAATGCCATGACGAAGGACAGACCAGCCGCTTGTTCTGGAGCAGATGGGTTTTCAAGGCGTACGGATGCGAACAGGTTTCCGTTTTCAGATGTCCAGCTTCTGCCGCTCCGCCCCTTACCCTGTGTCTGGGTGCCCGCCGTCAACCAGGATCTGTCGTGGCCAACCGGCAGTTCCATGAGAGCACTGTTTGTGGACGAGCACTGGCCCACATGACGGTGACTGAACCCATCGACGAGTACAAAACTCGGTACATCAATAATATGCTGCAAAGTCAGAAGAAAGTTGCCGCTGCTGTCTCGGCATAGCCCTCAACCCAGGAACCGAAGACGACATATAAAAGCACAAACGCAGAGGACAAACCGACCACAAAACGCAGTTCACCCGCCATCGGAACGAAACCCTCATCCTCGGGATCCGTAAACCACATCAACTGGATGATGCGTATGTAGTAGAACGCGCCAACCACGCTTGCCAGCACGCCCACCACTGCTAACACGTAAAGTGGCAGCAAGCCGGTCTCGATGGCGGCCGAGAAAACATACCATTTGGCCCAAAACCCTGCGAGCGGCGGAATGCCGGCGAGGGAAAACAGCAGCATGGTGAGAATGACGGCGATGATGGGATTGGTTTGAGACAGACCAGCCATATCGTCGATCTCTTCAACGTCACCATCCTTGGTGCGCATTGCCAGAATGATGCCAAATACGCCCAATGTCATGGCGAGGTAGACAGTCATATACAGCACCACGCCATAGACGCCCTGTTGGGATCCGGCGGCCAAGCCGACAAGCGCAAAGCCCATATGGCCGATGGACGAGTAGGCCATCAGACGCTTGATGTTGCGCTGGCCAATTGCGGCGAACGCGCCCAGCACCATAGACGCGAGTGAAATGAACACGATCACCTGGCGCCACTCGTCTGTAATTGGCTGGAAAGCTTCCATAACGATGCGAACGAACAGCGCCATCGCAGCCACCTTGGGCGCTGCCGCAAAGAAGGCGGTCACGGGTGTCGGTGCACCTTCGTACACATCAGGCGTCCACATATGGAACGGAACGGCTGACACCTTGAATGCCATGGCCGCAATCACGAAAACCAAGCCAAAAATGATACCGAGCGATGCATCGCCACCGACCAGCGCGCTGGAAATGCCCGCAAACGTTGTATGACCGGTGAAGCCGTAAACCAGCGACGCGCCATAGAGCAGCATCCCAGACGAAAGCGCACCAAGAACGAAATATTTCAAGCCTGCTTCGGTCGCCTTGTCGCTATCACGGTTGATGGCAGCAACGACGTAGAGCGACAGGCTCATCAGCTCAAGACCC
Source organism: Pseudomonadota bacterium (assembly GCA_039815105.1). Lineage (GTDB taxonomy): Bacteria > Pseudomonadota > Alphaproteobacteria > Rhizobiales > Rhizobiaceae > JBCBXA01. The sequence goes on along the minus strand of JBCBZX010000067.1, from coordinate 8,637 downwards.
AGATACAGGCCGATAAGATCCGTGGCTGAGATCATCAGCATCATGCCCAGGGTGGCGATGCAGATGAGGACCGGGAACTCGAAACGATCCAGCGCCTCATCCCCTGCCCGACTGCGGCTCATCACAATGGCAAAAATGGAACCAACCAATGCCAGGACCTTCATCATGCGGGCAAAAGGATCAAGCACAAAGGCTCCGAAAAAGCCGCTGCCAGACTCGGTGAAAAACATCAGCCAAATGGCCACGATAGCAAGCAGCGCAACCGACAGCCCTGTGACGGTGGCAGAGGCAGTGCGAGCCGCCGAGAATACACCGATCATCAGCAACGCCATCGCGCCGACCGCCAGAATAATCTCAGGCATGGCCACGCCGAGGCTGGCTATGATCGCGTCCTGCGTTGGTCCGAGGTCTTCAAGCATGGTGTGTCTCAGGTTCTGATCGATTTCGGTCAGTTGCCAGCTGCTACCTGCGCGGTGGCAGGCTCTAATGCAGCGGCCACGGCCGTCTGATAATTTTCAACAAGTTGCGCAACGGATGCCGCTGTCGCATCGAATACAGGTGTGGGATAAACGCCAAAAAAGATGACCAAAACCACAAGCGGATAGATGATCACCTTTTCGCGCGTATCGAGGTCAAGAATGGTTTTCAGGCTTTCCTTCTCAAGAGCGCCAAGCACAACGCGGCGGTACAGCCAGAGGCCGTAAGCAGCCGACAGAATAACTCCGCTGGTAGCAAAAATTGCCACCCAAGTGTTGGCGCGGAACGCACCAACCAGTGTGAGAAACTCGCCCACAAAGCCTGATGTGCCGGGCAAGCCAACATTGGCCATCGTAAATATCAGAAAAGCCACCGCGAAATGCGGCATTCGATTGACCAAGCCACCATAGGCCGCAATCTCGCGGGTGTGCATTCGGTCATAGATCACGCCGACGCATAGGAACAAAGCGCCTGAAACCAGCCCGTGGGACAACATCTGAAAAATCGCGCCCTGCACGCCCTGGGCGTTGGCCGCAAATATGCCCATCGTCACATAGCCCATATGAGCGACGGAGGAGTAAGCGATGAGCTTTTTGATGTCTTCCTGCATCAGCGCCACAAGCGATGTGTAGATGATCGCCACGCAAGACAGGGTCCAGACCAATGGCGCCAGATCGGCCGACGCGATGGGGAACATGGGAAGCGAAAAGCGCAGAAAGCCGTAGCCGCCCATCTTGAGCAAAATGCCAGCCAAAATGACGGAGCCTGCAGTTGGTGCTTCCACGTGGGCGTCCGGCAGCCAGGTGTGTACCGGCCACATCGGCATCTTCACTGCAAAAGAAGCAAAGAATGCGACCCACAGCCAGAACTGCATGTTCTCAGAGAAGCCATAGTTCAAGAGGTCCGGAATGGAGGATGTCCCTGCCGTCCAGTACATCGCCATCATCGCCAGCAGCATGAGCACCGAACCCACGAGCGTGTAGAGGAAGAATTTGTAGGACGCATAAATGCGCCGCTTGCCGCCCCAGACGCCGATGATGATGAACATCGGGATTAGGCCGGCCTCAAAGAACAAATAGAACAGGACAAGATCGAGTGCGCAGAACACGCCAATCATCAAGGTTTCGAGCAGCAGGAAAGCAACCATGTAGTTGCGCACCTGCTTGTCTACCGCCTCCCAGCTGGCGAGAATGCAGAACGGCATAAGAAACGTTGTCAGGATGACAAACAGCATCGAAATGCCGTCCACGCCCATGTGATATTCCAGCCCTGCAATCCAGGCCGTGCGCTCAACCATCTGGAAATCAGGATTGCCAGCGTCGAAATTGATCCAGATCAGCAGTGAAAGAAGGAATGTGAACACGGTGGTGAGCAGCGCCACCGACCGGATGTTCTTTTTACCCTGTTGGGTATCGTCACCGATAAACAGAATGATGAGCGCACCAACCAGCGGCAGGAACGTAACAGTGGATAGGATTGGCCAGTCGGTCACCGCATCAAACTCCGGCGAAGGTTATGTAGCTGATGAGCGCTGCGACGCCGATCAGCATGGCGAAGGCGTAGTGATAGACGTACCCTGTCTGCCATGAATTGATACGAGCGGTGGTCGCGCGGACACGGGCCGCAATGCCGTCGGGCCCATAGCCATCAATGACGGTCCCATCCCCCCGCTTCCAAAGAAAGTGACCAAGCCGCATGGCCGGGCGCACGAATAGGAAGTTGTAGATCTCGTCAAAATACCACTTGTTCAAAAGGAACTTGTAGAGCCCCTCATGCTGCTCAGCGAGCTCCTTGGGCACATCGGGTCGGCGGATGTACATGTAGTAAGCCGTCACAAAGCCCAGCGCCATAACGATGAATGGCGACCACTTCACCCAGGTTGGAACGTAGTGATAATCGTGCAGCACATTATTGCCAGGTGCGGTGTAAAGCGCGCCCTTCCAGAAGGCATCGTAGCTGCCATCGAAGAACATGCCTTTGAACACAACCCCCGCGAACAGAGCGCCAAACGCGAGAACGAACAATGGTGCGAGCATCACCATCGGGCTCTCATGCACGTGGGACATCACGTCGGCCGGCGCGCGCGGCTTGCCGTGGAACGTCATGAAAATCAGACGCCATGAGTAGAAGCTGGTGAAAAGAGCCGCGACCACAAGCATCCAGAAGGCGAACATGTGCGCGCCTGTACCGGCCGCAAATGCGCTTTCAATCACGATATCCTTGGAGAAGAAGCCCGCAGTGCCGATGATGGTGCCAGGGATACCCAGCCCTGTCAGCGCCACCGTGCCAATGATCATCATCCAATAGGTTGTGGGAATATGGGTCCGCAGTCCTCCCATATTGCGCATGTCTTGTTCGTCGGAAACGGCGTGAATGACCGAGCCGGCACCAAGGAACAACAGCGCCTTGAAGAATGCGTGCGTAAACAAGTGAAACACCGCAGCGCCGTAGGCACCAACGCCCAACGCCACGAACATGTAACCCAACTGAGAGCAAGTCGAATAAGCAATCACGCGTTTGATATCGTTCTGGACGAGACCGACAGTCGCCGCAAAGAACGCCGTGATAGCACCAAAAATCGTCACGATGGTCAGAGCATCCGGCGACAATTCAAAGACCGGCGACATGCGCGCCACCAGAAACACGCCAGCTGTAACCATCGTTGCTGCGTGGATAAGCGCAGAGACGGGCGTTGGTCCTTCCATCGCGTCCGGCAACCAAGTGTGGAGCAGGAACTGCGCGGACTTGCCCATAGCCCCCATGAACAGCAGCAGACAAATCACGGTCAACGCAACAGACTGGGTAAGATCGTAACCGGCAAAGGACATGACGATCTCGCCAGTTTCCACCGGAGCGACCACTTCAACCGCCTCGCCCGTTGCTGTGGACATGCCGCTATCAGTGGCAAATGGCACGAAATCGACCGGCAATGCCGAATGATCGCCGTCGCTGCCATGGTCGCCACCATGCTCGCCTTCAACGGCCTGCGGAGCCATTTGGTTGGCTTGGGCAAAAATGGTCGACAACTCAACGGAGTTGAACATCACAAAAAGGCCGAAAATGCCAAGTGCAAAGCCGAAATCCCCCACCCTATTGACCACAAAGGCCTTCATGGCAGCGGCATTGGCAGACGGCTTTTTGAACCAGAAACCAATCAGCAGATAAGATGCGAGACCCACGCCCTCCCAGCCAAAGAACATTTGCACCAGATTGTCAGAAGTCACGAGCATGAGCATCGCGAAGGTGAAGAGCGACAGGTAGGCAAAAAAGCGCGGACGATGCGGATCGTGGTGCATGTAGCCGATGGAGTAGCAATGCACCAAGGCAGACACGGTATTCACCACCACCAGCATAACCACTGTCAAAGTGTCGACGCGGAACGCCCAGTCGAAGGTCATGTCGCCAGAGGTGACCCAATTTGCGACCGGCACGCGGAACGCCTCGCCCGATGCCGACACGCCCACCGAAATGAAAGCCACCCAAGAGAGCAGAGCGGAAATCGCGACCAGACCAGTCGTCAAATATTCGGCGCCCTTGCTGCCAATCTGTTTGGCAAAGAGTCCTGCGACCAGAAAGCCGACAAGTGGCAGGAATACGATGGCGTGATAAATGGTCATGCGCCTAACCCTTCATCACGTTGACATCTTCAACCGCGATGGAGCCGCGATTACGGAAAAATGCCACGAGAATTGCGAGGCCAATGGCGGCCTCTGCCGCCGCGACGGTTAATACGAACAGAGCAAAGACCTGTCCCATAAGGTCCCCCAGCTCGGCTGAAAACGCGACCAGATTGATGTTCACCGAAAGCAAAATGAGCTCGATGGACATTAAAATAATGATGACGTTCTTCTTGTTGAGAAAAATGCCCAGAATGCCGAGCGTAAAAAGGATCGCTCCGACCGTCAGAAAATGTGAAAGACCGATTTCCACCGTCCCTCGACCCCCGTTTGATGGCTGCAAGTGCCCCATCATCTTTGTTTAGGTGCCAACGTTAGTTCGCACATGAATTGTTCGTTCTAGACGCCCTTGCCGCTTTCCACCGATACTGTCGCGACGGCCTCGTCACGGGTGCGACCAACCTGAGCACCGATGTTCTGACGCCGCACACCCTCTTTGTGGCGCAGGGTCAAAACGATTGCCCCGATCATCGCAACGAACAGCACCAGACCCGAAATTTGAAAGAAGAAAATGTACTTCGTGTACAACAAATTCCCCAGCGCTCGCGTGTTCGAAACCTCACCAATATCCGGCATAGGCTGCACTGCAGAGCCCGCAACTTCGACGCTTAGTGCAGACGCGCCCAGCACGACGATCAACTCCACCAGCAGGATAAGGCCAATCAAACCACCAATAGGCAGATATTGAAGCACACCCTGCCTCAGCTCAGCGAAATCGACGTCCAACATCATGACGACGAACAGGAACAACACCGCCACCGCGCCGACGTAAACGACCACCAAGATCATTGCCAGAAACTCAGCGCCTGCAATGACAAACAGGCCCGCAGAATTGAAGAATGCCAATATGAGGAACAGCACCGAATGCACGGGATTCCTACTCGAAATCACCATGAACGCAGACGCGCAAGTGATGAAGGCAAACAGATAAAAGAAGAAACCCGCGACTGACACGTTTTGCCCCAAAATTTCTAGCAGTCAGACTGCCTGTAGGGCGAATAGCGCCCCGGATTTCATTCAGAAAACCAACCGACTGCGACGGTCGGTCACGATTCCCACATAGCCGTTTCCTTAGACCCTCACTGGCCGCCGGTCCACACTCTAGAACCGTTCAAAAACAACCGGATTAATGCTTCACACAATGGTGTGCCTTAGCGGTACGCCGCGTCTTGGCGAAGGTTTTCAGCGATTTCACGCTCCCACCTATCTCCATTTTCCAGAAGCTTGTCCTTGTCATAGTACAGCTCTTCGCGAGTCTCGGTGGCAAACTCGAAATTCGGCCCTTCGACGATCGCGTCCACAGGACAGGCCTCCTGGCAAAAACCGCAATAGATGCACTTCACCATGTCGATGTCATAGCGCACCGTGCGGCGCGTTCCGTCATTGCGGCGAGGCCCAGCTTCAATGGTAATTGCCTGCGCCGGGCAAACAGCCTCACACAGCTTGCAGGCAATGCAGCGCTCTTCGCCATTGGGATAGCGACGCAGGGCATGCTCCCCACGAAAGCGCGGGCTCAGCTCGCCTTTTTCGAATGGGTAGTTGATGGTCGCCTTGGCCTTGAAGAAGTAGCGCATGGACAAGCCGATGGCCGACCAAAACTCCGTCAGCAAAAGTGCGCGGGCAGATTGTGCAAGCGAAGACATCTTTGAAACTCCGTAATTCAAGCGGCCCTAACGGACCACTGGGCCCCAGCCGGTGAGTTGCAGCACAAAGGCCACCACCACGACGGCAGCGAGGGATATAGGCAGGAACACCTTCCAGCCCAAACGCATAAGCTGGTCATAGCGGTAGCGTGGGACAAAGGCTTTCACGAGGCTGATGAAGAAGAAAACGAACAGGCACTTCAACATGAACCAAATGAGCCCCGGCACCCATGTGAAGGGCGCAAAGTCAAACGGTGGAAGCCAACCGCCTAGGAAAAGCGTGGTTGTCAAAGCGCACATCAGCACGATGGCGACATATTCACCTAGCTGAAACAGCAGATAAGGCGTGGCGGAATACTCCACCATGTGACCAGCCACCAGCTCGGACTCTGCTTCCGGCAAATCGAACGGCGGACGGTTGGTCTCCGCCAGCGCCGAAATGAAGAAGATGATGAACATGGGGAACAGCGCCAGCCAGTTCCAGTCGAGGAACGTGGGTGGCAAACCGAGCATGGTGCCAGGGCCGGTCAACTGGGCCAAAACGATATCTGTGAGGTTAAGAGATCCGGTTACAAGAAGAACTGTAACGATCACAAACCCGATGGAAACTTCATAAGAGACCATTTGAGCGGCTGAGCGCAGCGACGCAAGAAACGGATATTTGGAGTTGGACGCCCACCCGCCCATGATAACGCCATACACCTCAAGTGAAGAGATGGCGAAAACGTACAGAATACCGACGTTGATGTTGGCAACCGCCCAGCCTTCATTGACCGGAATAACCGCCCAAGCCGCCATGGCAAGCACGGCGCTGAGCAGCGGGGCAAGAAGGAAAACCACCTTGTCCGCGGCTGCAGGAACGATGGGCTCCTTGAGTACAAACTTCCCAAAATCTGCAAACAGCTGCAACAGGCCCCAAGGGCCGACAACGTTTGGCCCCCGGCGCAACTGCACCGCCGCCCAAATCTTCCGGTCGGCGTAGATGACGTAAGCCACCGAGACCAACAGGCCCACCAGCAGCAAAAGGCTTTGCGCAACAATGATCAGCAGCGGCCAGATGTAAGTGTCAAACATAGTCTATTCCGCCGCGACGTTGGCTTGGCCTAGGGCCAGTTTCGAGCATTCAGCCAGCGTTGCAGACGCGCGGCAGATCGGATTGGTGAGGTAAAAATCATCAATCGGGCTGGCAAACGCCTTCTTGGTCAAACGCCCACCAAGCTTGGTTATCGGATCGAGGAACCCGTCGGCAGCCGCCTCAATTTCATCAATACGCATCAGATGCGGATGAGCTTGGTACAAAGCGGTGCGAAGCTGGGCCAGATTATCATATGGCAATGGCTTTCCCAGAACCGCTGAAAGCGCGCGGAAAATGGACCAGTCCTCTCGGGCCTCGCCAGGCGGAAACGCGGCACGCGCCGCCATTTGCACCCTGCCCTCCGTATTCACAAAGGTTGCGGACTTTTCTGTGTAAGTGGCTGCCGGCAAGATGACATCGGCACGCTGCGCGCCAGCATCACCATGAGTGCCGATATATATGACAAAAGCGCTGTCCGGGATTGAAGACATATCCATCTCGTCGGCGCCGAGCAGGAACAATACTTCGCTGTTCTGAGCAATTTTCGTGGCCGTCAGATCCGTGTCCTTAGGAACAAACCCAATGTCCAAACCACCGACGCGAGCGGCCGCATGGTGCAAAACGCTGAAGCCGTTCCAGTCGCCCTTCACAGCGCCCACAGCATCAGCCAGCTTCGCCGCCTGTCCTAAAATCGCCGCGCCATCCCCGCGGGCCAAGGCGCCTTGACCAACGATGATCAACGGGCGTTTGGCCTTTTTCAACACTGATGCAAACTTGTTGGTACCGGCAACAACTTCCTTGAGCGTGTCTGGCCCCGCGCCAAGATATTGATAGTCGAAACGCATATCGACTTGCTCACCAATCACGCCGATTGGCAGGCCGGTGGCGCGCCAGTTCTTGCGGATACGGGTGTTCAGCAGCGAGGCTTCAAAGCGCGGGTTGGAGCCGATGATCAAAATCGCATCAGCGTCTTCAATACCCTCAATCGTGGTGTTGAAGATGTAAGAGCCACGGCCCAATGACGGATCGAGCGCAGCATCGTCTTGGCGGCAATCATAATGTGACGTGCCAAGGTCGTCCAGCAAGCCTTTGAGAGCAAACATATCCTCGACACCGGCAAGGTCGCCTGCAATGGTGCCAACAGCGTCTGGCGCGGTGGTTTTGACCTTTGACGCGATAGCCGCAAAAGCATCATTCCAGGCCGCTGCAACCAGCCGACCGCCATTGCGGACATATGGCTTATCCAAACGCTGGGCCCGCAAGCCATCCCACATAAAGCGGGTTTTGTCCGACACCCACTCCTCATTCACCTCTTCATTGGTGCGGGGCATGATGCGCATAACTTCACGGCCACGGGTGTCCACACGAATGGCGGACCCAACAGCATCCATCACGTCAATGGACTCAGTCTTGGTAAGCTCCCAGGGTCGTGCTTTGTCCTGATAAGGCCGCGAGGTCAGCGCGCCGACGGGGCAGAGATCAATCACGTTGCCCTGCATCTCAGAGGTCATGGCCTGCTCGAGATAAGTCGTAATTTCCGCATCTTCACCACGACCGATGAGGCCCAACTCGGAAATGCCAGCGACTTCGGTCGTAAAGCGCACACATCGCGTGCAGTGGATACAACGATTCATGCGCGTGCGAACCAGAGGGCCGATATATTTGTCTTCAACGGCGCGTTTGTTCTCATCGAACCGCGACGTGTCCACGCCATAAGCCATGGCCTGATCTTGCAGATCGCACTCGCCGCCCTGGTCGCAGATGG